>CAZTTI010000359.1:0-7115 GCA_964615925.1 uncultured Solibacteraceae bacterium | reverse complement strand
CCGCCTCCATTGACGTCCAGGTTGATTTCGTAGCCGGCCTTTGTGGTTGCTGCGCTCAGCGACACATCGGGTTCGATGCGGGTCGGACTCGAGAAGTCGACGAAGCCCGCTTGCATCACGAACTCGGTTCCCTGGAGCCGGACCGTGCCGCCTTCGGCGACGAAGACACGGCCGACCAGGCCCGGGTCGTCGTAGGTTCCTGTCAGCCGCACGTTGACGTCGGCTTCGAGCTCGGCCACATTGTTCGAGACCAGGATCGGGCTCAGCGAGACGACGTTGACGTTGTAGCGCACGCGCGAGAGGAGCGGGTTCGTCTCCTCGACGAAGAGGCTTTGTTGACCGCCGCCCAGCGCCCGCCCGAGAAGGTCTTCGAGGGAGACGTCGCTCGAATAGCTGCCATCGAGGATCTGCACACCACCGGTCACGTCGATCACCCCGCCTCCGGACCGGATCTGGATATACGCGTTCGAAAGCGTTTCGAAACCATCGGTGGCCTGAAAGTACACATCGCGGCCGCTCACGTCGATACCGACGCCTCGAACTTCCGTGCCCACGTAGGAGAGCGTCCCGCTCGCGCCGACTGTTCCGTCGTTAACGAGCGTCGAAAGGTTCCCTAACGTAATCGATCCGGGCGTGAAGGTCACCGTGGCGTTAAGGTTCCGGCCCTCGATCGGCGGATCGGTGACGTCGAATGCAACGTTCTCCAGCCGGATCGATCCCGACGCGGAGGGAGTGTCGATCGTCCCGTTGACCGCCAGGTCGACCGCGAATTCCCCGTCCGTCGCCACCGAGGAGGCTCCGGCGGTGAGAACCGCCGTGTTTCCGCGTCCCTCGACATCGATACGGAGGGAGCGGTCGCCCGTCAGCCGGAAGTCTCCGTCCCCGCGGAACTCCGTGTTCGCCGCGTTGAGAGTGAACGGCTCGATCCGGCCGATCCCGTTTTCGAGCGTGATCACGATGGGGTTTTCCGGTGTGACGCCGAGCGGTGTGGCTTCGAGCTCCAGCCGCTCGAGTCGCGCAGTCCCGCCCAGATCATCGAGTGTGAATCCACCGCTCTCCAGGTCGATGACGACATCGGCCGTTCCCTCGATCGATTCCGCTCCGGGGAGTGACGCGAGGTTGAAGCCGGTGGCCGTGACGTTCAGCCGTGCGACGGGTTCGACCGGAGCGCGGAATATGCCGGACACCAGGTTGAGAGGGAACGCCCCTTCGAGAACGACGAAGGACTCGTCCCAGAAGACCAGAACGCCGTCGGCGATCAGGACGCTGTCCTCGACGTGCAGGTCGGCGTCGATCGGCGCGATCCGGCTCGTGGATCCTGGAATACCGACACTTCCGCTGCGTAGCTCGAGGAGACCGTCGACCGCCACGCTCGGAAGCGTTCCTGTCAACTCGAGGTCGACGGAGAGGCTGCCGCCCACGTCGGTGGGAGCGGACGGGGCGATCAGGGGAATGGCAGAAGCCAGATCGAGCGTCCCGCGGACCCGGATCGTGCCTTCGCCGGCACCGGCGCCCACGGGAAGGTCGCCGCTCACGACGATTTCCTGTTGATCGGCGACCAGCGTGAAGGGCTCCACCGCCAGGCGGCGGCCCTCGTAGCGCAGGACCACTGGCCCATCGGTGGAGATTTGCTGGTTGTCGATCTGGAGATCCACCGAATCGAGTTCGACCGTTGCGGTCGACCCGGTCCAGTTCTCGATGTCGCCCTCCGCGCGGACCGAACCCGAGAGGACTCCCGTGACGCGTTCGGAGGGAGCGAGCGGACCGAGATTTCTGACGTCGATGCCCGTCGTCATGGCCTCGAGAGTGGCGGGAAAGCCGGGGGAGAAGGCCAGTGTGATGTCGGCGTCGAGGTTCAGTGCATCGACCCGCGACGTCAGAACGACGCCTTCGCGGTCCGCGCTTCCGGACACCCGGACGTCTTCGAGCGAAAATCCGTCGTACGCCACGCCAGCGACGGTGGCGTCGAAGGTGGCGCGCGGTTCGGAGAACGTCCCTTGGGCGCGGGCCTCGAAGGTCGCTCGTCCGGACAACTCCTCGGTTTGGGGAATCGTCGTTCCGGCAAGGTCCACGTCCTCCCCGTTCAGTTGGATGTCGATTGCGTCCGATACCCGGTCGTAGGACCCGGAACCAAAAATTCGGCCGGAGTCCGGCGTCGAGTCCTCGGTGATCATGAACTCGGCGATCTCGAGACTTTCGGGCGTCAACCGGACGCGCGCCCCCATCGATTCGAAGGTCTTTCCGTACGTCGAGAGATTGCTCCCTCGGAGGTCGAAGTCCCCGGAAAGGGCGTCGATCGGCCCATTCACCGTCGCGTCCAGGTCCAAGGTCGCCGCGAGTGCCTCCGGTCCCGGTGCGGAGGCGTTGATCCCGGCCAGCAAGTTCTCCAGTTCGATCCCCGTGGCCGCGGCTTCCATGGAAACGGTGGGAACCTCACCGCTGAAGTCGAGTTCGGCACGCCCCGCCAGCGTTTCGCCGTTCCAGGTGACGTCGACTGGATCCAAGATCAACTGCCGGTCCCGAACGGTTCCGGCCGCTTCAATACGCGTCGGCGCGATCGTCGCCGGAACACGGGGAAACACTGTGCCCGGCGCCGTGAGCGTGAAGGAAAGCTCCGGGCTACCCAACGCGCCGGAGATCGTCGTCGTGAAGTCTGCCGGGCCGGAAGCATAAGGGGAAGAGGACAGTGCTTCGTCCGGAGTCTCGCTCAGGAACCGGCCGACGTCGGCGGTCATTACGGCCACTTCCGGGCTCGTGCCCTGAACAGCTCCTTGGATTGTCTCGAAATCGTCCTCAAGGGAAACCTGCCCGGTTGCGGTCACGTTCGAGACGCGGACCGGATCGAGGATAACCTCCAGCACGTCGAGGTTGCCCCCGAACGAGAGGCTGCCAGCCACCGGCAGGGAGTTGAACGCGATCGAGTCCGAGGCCGACTCGAGTTGGAAGGAGCCGTTCGTCTCCAGTCCGCGCCAGTCGAATCCGGTCCAGGAAACGTCGGCGCTTCCCGTGGCCCGGCTTCGGATCCTGAGCGGGAGTCCGGCTCGCTGACCGATGCGCTCGATCTCGAACGCATCGGTCACGACTGCCAGTTGTGTGGGGGCCGTGCCGGCGAGACCGACCGTTCCGGAGGCCCGGAGCACCCCGTCGGGCGAACTGATCGTGGCGTGGATGACCTGGATCTGCTCGTCGGCGAGGTTCCAGGAGAACTCCGAAGTCAGCCCGACGCCGCCGAAGTCGCCGATCTCGAGATCTTCACCCTGCGCCTCGCCGGAAACGGTCAGGTCATCGGTCGTCGCGGCCAGCCGGCTTTCGACAGCGAGCGTCCCCGAGACGCCGGGATCGATTCCCCAGATCTGGGCGACTTCCTCAATGTCGAGTGTGGTCTCGATCGTCAGGTCCGTCGACAACGATTCGTAATCGGAAACGCTTCCCGAAGCGACCAGTTCGAGTGCCGTTGATTCGAGCCGAAGGGATCGAATGTCCAGGGAATCCGTTCCGGCCAGCCCGTCGAAAGCGACCGCATTGAACTCGTGTTCGAGATCCTGACGCTGAATCGTCATGCCCTGATCGAGCGCCAGGGTGACGGTATGGGCTTCGTCCCCCTGGTGCGTTTCAACGCCCAGCTGCCATAGCGTAACGCTCACGGCGATTTCCCGTTGCCGGTCCTCCAGAGAGAACAGCGACCCGTCGGCCTGGAACTGGCGGATGCGGACCGGCACGCCTCCACCGGCGCTGCCCGGACTGCCGCCGGGCAGATTGCTCTGCCCGTCCTCGTCGATGACGATCGTGATCCGGGCGTTTTCGACACCGGAATCCATGACGATCGTGTCGCCGAGCACGCTCCATGTTTCCACGTCGACCAGGAGCCGGTCGGCTTCGAGAAACGGAATGGATTCGTTCGAGGGTGTCGCGGGATCCACGGCTTCGATCCGGAGGTTGCGGAGATCGAAGCGCAGGTCCGGCAGGTTGAAATCGGCGGCATCGGCGGTGACCCGGACGCCGTAGCGGTCCTCGATGTAGCGGAAGACACGGTCCATCGCCGACTGGCGAACCCATGTCGTTTGGAACGCCATTGCGCCAATCAGGAGAGCGAAGGCCGCCGCGGCGAGGACGGTCAACGCGACCCGCCTCCGCTTTCCCCATCCTGTTTCCGGTACTGCCATCGAATCGTTTCGGGGGCCGCGCGATCGCGACCCCATCAGGAAATGCCCCTTTTCCAGTAGACCATTTCTGGAGGGGGGTATGACAAATATTCCCTCCCGTGGGCGTTCGGATGAAAAAGGAGCCGCGAAGGTGCCATCATGTACAGTCACCATGTCCACGAAAGATTTTCGCGATTCGGCTCCGAGCATGGACGGGGCCGTGGCCCGGCTTCGGACCATCGTCGGAAACGATCACGTCCGCATCGACCCGGCAACGGTTCTCGAAAACAGCACGGACGCGACGCGCCGGATGTATCCCGCCGACGTCGTGGTGTTTCCCGGGAACGCGGCCGAGGTTCAGAAGGTCGTCCAACTGGCCAACGCCCGGCGCATTCCCATCGTGGCCCGTGGCGGCGGCGTCGGTTATGCCGGTGGGGCGATTCCGACCCATGGCGGGATCGTCCTGTCCATGCGCCGCATGGACCGGATCCTCGAGATCGACCCCATCGACCTGGTGGCCATCGTCGAACCCGGAATCATCACCGGCGATCTCCAGAAGGCCGTCGAAGCGCAGGGATTATTCTATCCGCCCGATCCGGCCAGCCTCTCCCGGTCCAGTATCGGCGGCAACATCGCGCACAACGCCGGTGGCCCGCGCGCGTTCAAATACGGGGTGACGCGGGCGTTTGTCCTGGGCCTGGACGTCGTCCTTCCCGACGGGGGATTGGCTCGCATCGGCGGGCGCGTCGTCAAGAACGCGACCGGATACGACCTGGTCGACCTGATCTGCGGAGCAGAAGGAACGTTGGGGATCGTGACGCGCGCCATCCTGCGCCTCCTACCCAAGCCCGAAGCCGCGGAAACCGTGATGGCCCTGTACGGATCGACGCGCGAGGCCGCGCAATCCGCGGCGGAGCTGATCGGCGAGGGCCTCATCGCATCAAAACTCGAGTTCGTGGACGGCCGGGCTCTGGAGGCTCTCCGTCGCTATATCGTCGAGGAGAACATTTCGACCACGGTCCAGCTTCCGGCCTCTGCACGCTCCATGTTGCTGGTCGAAGTCGACGGAAACCGGGAAGCCGTCCGGGCCGATCTGGAACGCGTCCGGCGGATTCTCGGCGCCTATGCCGAGGACGTCATCCACACCGATTGCGCGGACGATCTCTGGGAGTTGAGGCGGCACCTGTCTCCCGCGGTCGCCCGTATCCGGCCTCACAAGATCAACGAAGACATCGTCGTCCCGCGGCGGCGGGTTCCCGATTATCTCGACGCGATGGAGCGCCTGGAGCAGGAGTCCGGCCTGCCCATCGTCTGCTTCGGCCACCTGGGAGATGGCAACATCCATGTGAATCTCATGATCGACGCGGACGATCCGGCGGAACGGGAACGCGCCGAAGTTGTGAAGGCCCGGATCTTCCAACTGGCAGTGGAGATGCAGGGGGCGATCTCCGGGGAACACGGCATCGGGATCATGAAGTCCGATTTCCTCACCATGGCCCTGTCGCCAACGACGATCGACGCCATGCGAAGGATCAAGAGAGCGCTCGATCCCAACGGGATCATGAACCCGGGAAAGATATTTCCATGACCCTTACGGTTCGGGGCGATCTGCTCGACGAGATTGTCCGGCATTCGACCGCGTGCCTGCCTTTCGAAGCATGCGGGTTCCTGACCGGACATGGCACCGTTGCGGATCATTTCGTTCCCGCGCCGAATATGCTGGAGAGCCGGAGCGAGTTCCAGGTCGAACCGTCGTTCCTGTTCGAGTTCTTCCGGCGGTTGCGTACGGACGGGAGGGAGATGGTGGGAATCGTCCATTCGCATCCGACGGCTGCCCCCGTCCCCTCGCTACGAGACTTGCGGGAAGCCCACTATCCTCGAGCGGCCCACGTCATCGTATCGCTGGCGGGCGAACGGTCCGAGATCCGCGCCTACCGTATCGTCGGGGGAACCGCGGCCGAGATCGAGCTCCGTGTTATAGTTTGAGCTTGTTGCCACCGAAGGGCGGAGGTCCCGATGCGCTCTATCCCGTTCGTTTTTTTCCTGGTCGTTTTCGGCGCCACGCCCCTCCTTGCGCAGGGCGAAGGGGAGTCGCTCGAGTTCGACATTCGGGCGCGAGAGAACCTCTTCTTCGGGACAGGCGCCGAATCGGGTTCCGATTATTACGACATCCCCATCACCGAACACCCGAACGAGGGCGTCCTCATCAAACTTCCATACACGCAGAAGGGTGGAGAGTTGACGTTCGACGTCCACCACCGCGTCGGCCAGTCGCAAGACTACGGGTTGCCGGCCGAGTTGATGATGGTGTTCGAGGTCGTGACCGGCGGTGCCAATATCCTCGGCCGCTTCACGTTGCTCCACGACATTTCCGCGGACACGACGGCGGTCGAACCGATCGATCGCGCCAGCGACGCCGAGGTCGATCGCTACGTGTCCCCCGTGATGGTCCGGACCGTCGCGATCAAGACGGATCCCGGGCCGCAGTCGGTCAGCCTCGTCGGCCGGAATCTCAACATCACGCGGGAAGGCCGGACCGTCCTGGTCGACACGCCGGGCACCCGGATTGCCATGGTCTCCAACATTCGTTTCGAAGAGACGCGTGAGGGGACGACGCTCGAGTTCGGGGCCGGTCCCGAGTGAGCTCCAACACTCCGAAGCGCTCCCGTGGCCCTATCTGTCCGTGCCGGCTTTCGCCTTCGAATCCGCTCCCTTCGAATCGGCTCCTTGGTCGGGCGCGGGCGGCACACGCGCGTCCGAGAGTGAGCGGTATATCCCGACCACCTGCCTCGCCGATCGCGCCCAGGAGAACTTCCGGACCTGCGAGAATCCCCTCTCCACGGCCTCCTGACGCCGGACCTGATCGATCAGGAACAGCTTCATCGCGCGGGCGATCTCGAACACGTTTTCGGGATTGACCAGCACCGCGGCATCCTCGAGGACCTCGGGGAACGCCGAAGTGTTGGAAGCCAC
>CAZTTI010000358.1:0-5475 GCA_964615925.1 uncultured Solibacteraceae bacterium | reverse complement strand
CGGCATGGCTTCCAACAGCAGGGCCACCGCGCCGGCGGCCTCCAGAGCCCGCGCCTCTTCTATCGTCGCTTCGAAGCTTTCAATCGTCTTTCCCTGCACCCGATAGCCGCCGAATGACGCTGCGCTCTGGGGCGTCAGGCCCAAGTGGCCCACGACCAGGATCCCTGCATCGGTGATTGCCTGGACGCGCGAGATGATGCGGTGGCCGCCTTCCAGCTTCACCGCGTCCGATCCGGCTTCCTTGACGAAACGCAACGCGCTTCGAACCGCGTCCTGGTCGCTCACCTCGTAGGACCCCTGCGGCATGTCCCCGACGATGAAGGTCTTCGGCGCCCCGCGCCGCGCGGCCCGGGCGAGGACCACCATCTCGTCCATCGTCACCGGGTTCGTCGATTCGTAGCCGAGCTGAACCATGCCGCCGGAATCACCGACCAGGATCATGTCGACTCCGGCCCGTTCGGAGGCCTGGGCCAGCGGAAAGTCGTACGCGGTGATCCACACGACGGGCTTCTGCTCCCGCTTCATGCGCTGGAGTTCGATCAGGCTGAGCTTCTGTCGGCGTTTCATGACTCTGGCGCGCGAGGCGTCATTGCGACCCGGCCTTCAGCCTTATACCAAAGGGGTCTCTTGAGGTTCAACGGGGATGGGATTATGGCTCCGCTATTCCGAGCGTCGCGAGGATGGCCGGATCGGGCGATGCGACCGCCAGGATGGAGTGGCAGGTGAGGCACACCTGCCCGACGGCGTTGCCATCGTCATCGACATGGTTCGGGGTGTGACAACGGAAGCACCCGGCGTGGCTGATGTTGTTGGCGTACGTGCCCCACGAGATTCCCATGCCGGGGAAAACATGGCGGTCGCGGATGGCCTGAAGCGTTTCCGCCAGATCGGCGGAGTCCGCGGTGAGCCCCGACAACGCCTCCCGCTTCGCGAACGGCGCGGAAGCGTCGATTTCGCCGTTCGAGATGGCCGCGTCCACGACGGTCTCGACCGTGGGGAAGTCGTGCCCTACGCGGTTGTGGCAGTCGATGCAGTCCATCGTGCGTTCCGGACCATCGCCCCGCTCGCCCGAGGCAAAGAGAGCCCCCTCAACCGACAGCCACGGGATGGTCTCCAGGGACTCCTCCTCGGCAACATAGCCGATGCGGCCCCCCGCATGCGCCTCATGAATTCGCCTTGTGTGCAGCAGAAGGACGGTCGTACGCGGCGCCGTCACCTGGTCGTCGGTGTAGGAACGCATGACCCGAAGACTCTCGTCGTCTCCCGCCGCGTCCATTCGATGGCAGGTGCCGCACGTTTCGGTCGCCGCATGGCGCCGGCCGCCGCTTGCGGGAATCGGACGGTCGTAGCTATTCGTGAGAAGGCTCCAGACCTGGCGCAGTCCGTCGACCTTGTGGCGGACGAACGACGACGTCCGGTCGGCGACGTGACAGTCGACGCAACCGGCCTCCGCATGGGCGCCGGACTGATGCGCGACGTATTGGGGTTCCATGACGTGGCAGACCTGCCCGCAGAAATCGGCCGACTCCATGTATTCGACCCCCTGGACCGTCGTCGTCGACACCAGGGCGATGTTCACCAGCGTTGCTGCGGCGACGAGGATGGCGAGCCGGATCATGGGCCGGTCCCCCCCGCCGACCGTCGTCAGGATCGCGCCGATGCCGCCGACGTGTTTCGACTTTCGATACAGTCCTGCCGGGATGAGTACGAGTCCGAAGACGAACAGCGCCGGAAGGACGATGAAGAGCAGGAGCCCGATGTAGGGGTTGTCGAGCCGTCCCGCGAGCAGCGTGACGAACAGAACCGCACTGGCCGTCGTCATGGCCGTTCCCGTCATCGTCAGCCAATGACAGGTCAGAAGGGTAATCAAATTGTCCAGCAACGTCTTCACGATCCGGCCTCGAGACCCAAACCTATGGTCTCGGTCGAGGCCGGTCAACTGGGGATTTCACGAGCCGGCAAAAATCAGCGGGATGACAGCAGCGACCGGATCCGGCCCGACCACTCCGCCTGCGCTTCCGCGCGGGTGCCGTGATGAGTCTCTTCGTCGTAGATGTCGTGCATTTCCGCGGCCAGCCGTTGGTTCCGCTCGGCAATCTCCCGGATCGCTTCGGTGTTCTGGCACGGGTCCAGCACGTTGGCCGCTTCCTTTCGTGCGCGGCGGGCATGGACCTCGGCGATGTCGAAGTGGATCTGTTCGTGTTCGAGCAGGCCGGTTGGCATGTCCGCGCGTGCCCAGGACTGGATCCGGTCGAATTCGGCGGAGATCTTGAGGTCCCCGACGCCGTTTGTGCAGATGAGCCCGACGGCGATCAAGAGTCGGCTTTCGGCTCCATGATACGCGGGCTTGTCGGCCGGGACCGGCCCCCGGAAGTCTCGCCAGTGGAGCGGCTCCCCTTCGTTCCAGACGAGGAAGTCCTGCCCTGACAGTGGGATAGCGGTCAAGCTGAAGACCGCCGCGAGGCCAAGTATCGTGCGTCTCATGAAGCCGATCGTACGGTCGGGACATCGTTTCTCAACGCGAGGGTTCCCTTTCGAAACGATCGAGATATAATCCGCGAAACATCCCGAACCCTGCGAACGTTCCTTTTGATCCTGGAGGCACTATGTTTCGGAAAATCACATTCGCCGCGATGTTCGCGGCCTTGCTCGTCAGTTGCACACCAACTGACGAAGGCGCCGTCGATGCGCCACCGGAGCCGATCGACGCCGCGGCCGCGGTGACAGACGCGGTCGCCGCGATGGGGCTGGACGGCGTGGATTCCATCACCCTTTCCGGAACGGCCTGGAATGCCCGGAACGGGTTCATGCAGACGCCAAGCGCGAGCCCGCCGTGGGAACTGCGCGATACGATGACGAACTACGTCCAGACCACGGACCTGACGCGCCCGGCGTTCCGCGCCACTGCGGACACCTTGGCGTCGGACATCTTCTTCCATACCCCCATCGAGGGGACCTACACCCTCGCGGCTTATGGAGATTCCGGCTGGGGCCAGCAAATGGAGATCTGGCTCACGCCCTGGGGATTCCTGCGCGGCGCCATGAATAACGAAGCCGACGCCGTGTCGCAGATGATGGACGGGGCCCAATATTCGATTGTGACATGGACCTCTCCGGTGACCTCGCCCGGTGGACCCAACTACTCGCTCACCGGGTACATCAACGAAGACGGCCTCGTCGACCGCGTCTCGACGCGGGTCGAGAACTCTCTGGCCGGCGACCTCCTCGTCGAAAACTTCTACAGCGACTATCAGGATTTCGGCGGCGTGATGGTCCCGACGACGATCGAACAGCATCGCGCCGGCGGCGCGCTCTTCGGCGTCGACGTAACCGATGCCACGGCGAACCCGGCCAATCTGGCCGAACTGGCTCCTCCGCCGGCGCCTCCGGGTGAAGGCGGCGGCCGCGGTGGCCGCGGAGGCGGAGGCGGAGGCGGCGCGGCCGGCCCGGCCGAGATGTCCCGGCAGCTCGGCGAAGGCGTGCACCTCATCACGACGGCATATCAAGCCCTGGCCGTCGAATTCGCCGATTACGTGGCCGTGTTCGAAGGCGGCGCTTCGGCGGCGGTCGGTCAGCAGGTGATCGACGAGGTCACGCGCCTGTTCCCGGACAAGGAACTCCGGTACGTCATCAACTCGCATCCGCATTCGGATCACGCGGGCGGATTGGTGCCGTTCATTCGCAACGGGACGACGATCCTGACGCACGAGAACAACGTGGCGTTCCTGACGCGGATCTTCGGGAACCCGCGGACGCTGCTGGGCGAAGAGCTGCTCGACGCGACGATCGAAGGCGTCGGGGCCATGATGGTGCTCGAGGACGACACGAACCGGCTCGAGCTCTACCACATCCCCAACGGCCACACCGACGGGATGCTCGTGGCGCTCCATCCGGAGACCGGCGTGCTCATTCAGGCCGACTTCACGCTGACGACGGTGGAGAACCCCTTCGTCATCGAGCTGGCCGAGCGGGTCGAGGAACTCGGACTGGAATTCGACCAGTACATCGGCGTCCACGCGTCGGCCGAACCGCAGGATCAGCAGGACCTGATCGACGCGGCGGAAACGTCGGCGGCCGCAATCGCGGCCCGCGACGGCGACTAGACCCATCCGAAAAGGAGGCTGGCCCCAAGGGGTCAGCCTCCACCCGCGTTCCCCTTGCGATTCAACACGCCGGCACCCGTGCGGGTCGTGGTAGGATATTTGGAGGATGAAAAGTAAGACATCGATCACACTGTCCACGCCGGTTCTGAACGAACTCGACCGTCTCGCCGAGAACCAGAATCAGAACCGTTCCGAAATCATCGAACACGCCGTCGTGGAGTTTCTTAAGAATCGCGCGAGGGAAGCGCGGGACAAAAAGGACCGGCGGATCCTGGACTCGAACTTCGAAGCGCTCAACAGGGAAGCCTCCGACGTCCTCAACTACCAAATCGAGAAGTGAAGCGCGGAGAGTTTTATCGTGTGAAGCAACGACCCGGTAGGGATCCCCGGCGTTCACGGGTTTTCCTCGTCGTCAGCCGGCAGGTATTGATCGATTCGAAGTTCTCGACCGTGGTCTGCGCTCCCGTTTATTCGAATCGGCTCGGCCTATCCACCCAGGTCGATGTCGGTCCAGAAGACGGCCTCAAGCAGGAATCCTCCATCCACTGCGACGAGCTTGTCAGCCTTCCCAAATCGACGCTGACCGACTACGTTGGTTCACTGCCCGCTTCGCGGCTCCCTCAATTGGACGAGGCGCTTCGGATTTCACTGGATCTTTGAACCGCTCTCAGACCGGTTGGATCCGCCGGCGTCATCGTGCACGATAACGTCATGGCGAAGGTCGAAGCCGCGCGCGAACCGGTTATCCGCCGACTGACCCCCGCCCGTATGGAAGACCTCGGGCGCGTGCTCCGGGGTTCGTGGGGCAACGGTTGCTGGTGCGTTTTTCCGCGGATGACCCCTGCGATGGAGCGCGAACTCCCCGGGGAGGGAAGCGCGGCCGATCGCCGTCGTCGGGAGATGACGCGGTTGGCCCGTCGGCGAAATGCTCCCGGACTCTTGGCCTACGAGGGTGGAGAAGTCGTCGGTTGGATCGCGATCGCTCCCCGTCTCGAACTCGCCCGTGTCGATCGATCCCGTGCCACGCCTCCTGTCGACGATGTCCCTGTGTGGGTGATCCCCTGCGTTACGGTTCAGAAAAACTCCCGGGGACGCGGGATCGCACTGGCCCTGATCCGGGCGGCGGTCGATTACGCCGCGAGCCGCGGCGCTCCCGCGGTCGAAGCTTACGTCCGCGCCGGAGCCGCGCACGTCCAGGACGACTCTGCCTACTATGGAACTGAAAGTCTGTTTCGGCGGGCCGACTTCCAGGTCGTCCGGAAGCCGATCGCGGGGCTCCCCCGGAACTGGACGCCGCGCGTGACGATGCGGATCACCTGTGGGTGAGGTCGATGCGCTGGACCAGACGCGTCGTTCACCGCGCGAATGACCT
>CAZTTI010000357.1:0-4050 GCA_964615925.1 uncultured Solibacteraceae bacterium | reverse complement strand
TTGTCGGCCACGACCTCCAGGAGAGCAATGTCGTCGGGGGTGGCCCCGGGGCCAAACAGATCCTCGAGATCCATCACGACGCTTTCGCGCGACTGCAGCGCGAGTTCACGCGGGTTCTGTTCGAGTCCTTCAGGACCCACTCCTAGCGCGTCATAAGCCGTCACGGTGATCCCGGCACCGCCCACGACCGTGTTCGTCAAGACGAGTTCGGGACTCTCCGACGTCGGAGAAACGGGGAAAAAGAACGTTTCCGTAACGGATTCGAGGCCGAAGCCGGGAAGGTACAACTCCATGTACCGGGAGACGGCGGTTTCCGGGAACTCGTCATCCGGCACTTCCTTCCCAATTGGACCCACCGTTGCCTGGATGACGCCGGTTCCGACGCCGGGAGCACCCGTCGTGTTCAGGATCGGCGTGAACGAAAAGACGTCAACCGTCGAGGGGCTGCTGACCGAATCGGCAAAGAGGTAGCGGACCAGGTTGTTCTCGTCGCCGGATTCCGCGACCTCGACGAGGCCGGTCGAAGTCGTCAGCGTCGCGCCGCTATCGGCCGTCATCGAAGCCGGAAAGGTCACCGCCGTGTTCTCGGGCAAGCCGGTGAGACGGAAGATGACTTCGGTCACCGAATCCCGGCCGAACGTCCCGGCATCGCTCGAGAACGCACTTTCGAATCCTTCCTGAAACGTGAACGTGCCCAGCGAATCGACCAGGATCGATGCGGCGTTGAACGTGAACCGGGCATCGGTCGAGGGATCGACGACCAACGGATCGAGTGCGTTCTTGATCAGCGGCACCATGATCGTTCCGGCCGTCAGAGAGTTCCCCGTGAGGGTGACCGTGGCCGACAGGCTCGCAAGTGCGTTGTTCGGCACGGAGACGCGGATGCCGTCGAGCGTCACGTTCGCTCCTGCCGTCGCCCCGGCCGGCAGCGTCAGTTTGATCAGCCCGTTCCCCGGCACGATCGCGCTGATGACGGTTCCCGCGAGGCCGCCCGTCGTCGTCAATGTTATTCCCGCCGGAGTGTTGAACGGAACGGGAAGCAGAATCTCGACGTTGCCGGCCACGGTCGTTCCGCTCGTCACGGTCACGGTGACGGGACCCGCAAGCTCCGTGTGACCCGTCTTCGCGGCCGATCCCTCGCCGCTCGACAGCGTCAATACCGCCTGTCCGGCCGCCGGAGCCACGGCGACGGCCCTTGCAACGAACAACAGGACGGCAATGTTGAAACCCGTACTAAAAGGCCGAAATCTGGAGATGCCCGTAGTCATAGCGGACACTATACCGTGGTTGGAGGGGGAGACAATTTGAGTTTGTGCCCTACCCGAACCGCTTCCGGACCAGAAACAGAAGGTTCTGAATCCCGTCCTTCCACGGCTGGAGTTTGACCTCGCCGACGCGCTGGGAATAGTCGATGAAGATCTCCCGGAATCCGATCTTCCGGTTCACGATGGCTTCGATCTTGATCTCCTCGCTGAACGCCATCCCATCACTGGTCAGGTTCATCATCTCCAGCGCGTCGCGGCTGAAGATCCACATTCCCGACTGCGAGTCCTGTATCCAACGGAAGAAGAGGACGGACATCGCGAACGAAAGGATGCGATTCCCGATCCGGTTCTTTCGCGGCATGGCATCGGGTCGAAGCAGCGGAAAGCGCGAAGCCGAAAGGAACCCGACTCCGCTGTGGAGAAACGCTTCGAGCAGGTAGCTGAGCGCTTCGGCGGGGTAGGAATGGTCGCCGTCGAGCGTGACGATGATGTCCCCGGTCGCGTGGCGGAAACCGCTCTTGTAGGCGCGTCCGTAACCGCGCTGGAGTTCGGAAACGACCTTGGCGCCCATCCGGCGGGCGACCTCCGCGGTCCGGTCCGTGGAGTCATTGTCGACGATGATGCTCTCGTCGACGAATTCGGGAAGGGCGGCCAGGACCTTCTGAATCCCGGACTCTTCGTTGAGGCAGGGAATGACGACGGTGACCTTCCGGCCCTTGTACATCCGCGGATTGTAGTCCGATTACCGACCGAAAGAGGACCGCGAGGGGACTATTCGACCGTGATCTCGGCTGGAAACTCTTGCTGGATCTCCCGCAGCCGGGCTTTCAGCTCATTGGTCGCCGCCTCGGCCGATGCCCGGTCGGCCAGGACGTGCGGCGTGATGAGGATAATGAGCTCCGAACGGGTATCCGATCGCGTCGTCGATCCGAACAGGGCACCGATGCCGGGGATGCGGCCCAGGACCGGAACGCGGCTCTGGCCCCGGTCCCGGTTTTCCCGAATGAATCCGCCAAGGGCAATGGTCTCGCCGTCGCCGACCACGATCTTGGACGACACCGACGACACTCCGATCACCGGGGCCACGATATCGGACGTCTCGTTGGCCCCCGCCTGGCTGACCTCCTGATTGATCTCGAGCGTGACCGAGTCCTCGCCGATCTGGGGCGTGACGTTCAGGATGACACCGGTGTCCCGAAACGTGATCGTCTGCGCGAACAGGTTGCTGCCGTCGGACTGGACCGGCGTCACCGACGAGGAAACCGGAATCGGAACCGAAGCCCCGACCTGGAAAGTCGCCGGCGTGTTGTCGCTGGCCAGCACGGTCGGGGCCGAGAGCGTTCTCACGCGGGAACGGTTCTCCGTCGCGTTCAGGAACGAGACCAGCTCGCGCGTCCGGCCGACGAACGCGAATGTCTGCGCCGCCAGTCCCACACCTTCATTACCCGGGAACGAAGCCGTGGTCAGAGCCGGGTTGAGCCCTCCCCGCTGCTGAAGGGCGGCCGAAATGCCGAGGGATAACGAGTCATCGAGCGCCACTTCATAGATCTGAGCGTCGATGAGGACCTGCCGGGGCCTCAGGTCGAGTTGTTCGATCGTGGCCGCGATCTCCGCGTACTCCTGCTCGGTCGCCTGGATCACCAGCGCGTTGTTGACCGGATCGGAAATGATTCGGACGCCCTGCCCCAGAAGCGAAGCTTGCGGCGACACCTGAGCGAATGCGAAAGGTTGCTGCTGCGCCTGGCCCTGAACCTGTCCGGCACCCGTCCCCAGCGTCGCGCCTGTATTGGCTCCCTCTTGCAGAAGCGGCCCGGTCGGCGAACCCAAGGCTTCCGGCTGGACCGGCGGCGGAGCCCCGTAGAGCTGGGCGATCACGCCCTGGACGTCGATCGCCTTGGCGTTCCGGAGGCGATAAACGAAGTTGCGCCGCCCCGAGGAACTGGTGCTCTGGGCCTGGTCGAGCCGCGCCATCCATCGTTCCACTTCGGGGAAGACATCGGGCGACGGCGTGACGACCAGGATCGACCCAATCCGTGTCAGGGGGATGAAACGGACCGACGAATTTTCCGAAGACAACGCCAGCCCGGCGAATATTGTTTCCAGGTCCGCGGCCAAAGCTTCCGGACTGCTGTTCTCGGGCTCGTAGAGGCGGACGCGTTCCCCTGCAAACCCGGCCGAATCGAAAATCTCCACCAATTCCATCAGGCGAGCGACGTTGGAACGGCGTTCGGTCAGGAGAAGGATGCCGCCGGACTCGTGGGAAACGATGTGGCCGGCCGAGGAAAGGTATTCCTCGAGGATGGCTGTGATCTCCGAAGCCGCGACGAACCGCAAGCGGACGACCTGGGTGACCAGTTCGTCGCCGAACAGCGCGGCCGAAGCCGCGGCGTCTTCGATCTGGCTCTGGAGCGGCAGCGGTTGCCCGAGGGCGGCTTCGACCGGAACGATCCGGTAGAAGTTGCCGGTGCGGATCATCGTCGCACCGTTGATCTGGAGGATCGACTCGAGGATCGGGAGCAGGTCCGCTTCTTCGAGTGTGGCGGACGTGCTGATGTTGACCGTGCCTTCCACGACCGGATCGATGACGTAGTTCAATCCGAGGGCGTCGCCGATGATGCGGATGACCTGGTAGATGTCCGCGTTGTCGAGTTGAAGCGAGATCGGGGATGGCGTTCCCGGCTCCGTCTGGACCTCTTGCGGTTCGGCTTCCGCGGCCACGTTCGGATCCGGAGCCGGCGCGGCCGGCTCGACGGGCTGGGGTTCCTGCGGCGCCTCGGTGGCCCTG
>CAZTTI010000356.1:0-8468 GCA_964615925.1 uncultured Solibacteraceae bacterium | reverse complement strand
CGCTCATCGCAGGCACGGCCATCGCACAATCGCAAGCACCCGAGCCCGCGTATTCCGCCCGGTTCACCTCGGCCGACGAAGCCGCTTCGTCCCTTCCCCGCCTCCGGAGCCTGCTCGCGAGCCACAACGGGGAGCTGATTTTCGAGGAGTACTACAACGGCGCCGGCCCCAACTCCCAGGCGAACATGAAGTCGGTATCGAAGAGCCTGATGTCGGCCTTCGTTGGCATCGCCATTAACCAGGGGATTCTCGAAGGCGTCGATCAACCGATCGGCGAGTTCTTTCCCGACCTGCTGGCCGGTGAGGAAAACGAACCCAAGCGCGCGATCACGATCGCGGACCTCCTGACGATGCGGTCCGGCCTCGAGTCCACAAGCAACCGCAACTACGGTGCATGGGTCGTCAGCTCGAACTGGGTGCGGCACGCGCTGGGGATGCCGATGGTGGACCGGCCGGGCGGCGAGATGATCTACAGCACGGGATCGACCCACATCCTCTCGGCCATCCTGTCGCGGGCGTCGGGCCAGAGCACCTGGGAGTTCGCGAACGAACACTTCGCCCGGCCTCAGGGCTATTCCCTCGATCGATGGATGCGGGACCCCCAGGGAGTCTACTTCGGCGGGAACGAGATGACGATGACGGCGCGGCAGTTGATCCAGTTCGGGGAGCTCTACCTGAACGGCGGGCGCACCCCCGACGGCGTCCAGGTCGTCCCCGAAGACTGGGTGCGGCGGTCGTTGGTCGCGCGGACTCCGTCGCCCCGGGAACCGGGGCGTTTCTACGGCTACGGCTGGTGGGTGCGCGAGATGGCGGGCCACGCCGTCTTCTACGCGTGGGGGTACGGCGGCCAGTTCGCCTTCGTCGTCCCATCGCTCGACCTCGCCGTCGCGACGACGTCCGACCCCAATCCCGGAGGCGACCGCCGCGGCCACCTCGGCGCGATCTACCGCCTGGTCGAGGACCACATCGTCCGGCCGGCATCCCAGGGCAACACCCGAATCGCAGACTGAACCGCGAGCAAGCGTAAAGCTTTGTAAATAGGCGTACAATTGGCCTGTTTTGTTCAAGTCTCCGGCGCCCGGCGCGTCTATAATCGGGGTACGTCTTTCTCCTATGGGATATTCGAATCAATCGCGGCTGCCCATCATCCTCACCGGCGCCCTCGTCGTCCTGCTCGGTGTCCTGGGCTGGTTCCAGTACTCCTGGGTCGGCCAGATGAGCGAAAACGAACGGCAGCGGATGACCGAGACGCTCGACGTGTCGACGCGCGAGGTCGGCGAAGAGATGTTCCGTGAGCTGTCGCGCGCCGCGACGGATTTCCGTCAGGATTTCCGGGAGTTCTTCGTGGAGGAGTCGGAGCTGACCCGTGATCTCCGTAACGACTACGAACGCTGGCAGGCCACGGCCCCCTTCCCCGGGATGGTGCGCAGCGTTTACGTCGCCACATGGCAGGGACCGGAAGTGGAACTCCAGCAGTTCCTCCCCGAAACCGGGTCCTTGATCGATGTCGAGTGGCCACCGGCACTGGCCGACATGCCCGGCCAGCTCCTGGGCAATTGGCGTGAGCGGGAACCCCGCCTGGCGTTCGACACGGTGTGGCGTCCGCGCGACCGGCGCGGCGACGCCCCGGCGGTCGAATCGGATCAGGAAGCCGTGTGGGTCGTCCTCTCCCCCCAGGTCGTCACCAGCGGCAATCGCCAAGGCGACGGGAACCTGGGATGGACGCTGCTGGCGTTGGACGTGAACTACCTGGCCAGCGACGTCCTGCCGTCGGTGATCCAGAGCCAGTTCGATCCGGAAACGTTCCGCGTTGGCGTGTTCCAGGGGGAACGCTTGATCTATTCTTCGGACCCGGGAGCCACGGCGGAATCGTTCGCCGATCCGGACGACGAGGGACCGGTCCTGGTCCGGGTCCGGCGGCGCTTCCCCGGCCCGCAGTTCGGAGCCAACCGGCCGCCCGAAGAAGCCCTCGAGGTCGAAGGCCGGCCCTGGCAGATCCGGGTCAAACACCAGGCCGGATCGCTCGACGAAGCCATCCGGGAGGTCCGGTCCCGCAACCTGGCCGTCGGCTTCGGAATTCTGGGCCTGCTCGGCGCTTCCGGAGGACTCTCGATCGTCTGGACCGAACGCGTCAGAAAGCTCGGCCGGATGCAGATGGAGTTTGCGGCCGGGATGTCCCACGAACTCCGGACTCCGCTGGCCACGATACGAACCGCAGCGCACAACCTCTCCGCCGGTCTCGTCAAGGATCCCGAAGAAGTCCGCGAATACGCCGCGATGGTCGAGTCGGAGGGCCGGCGCCTGTCGTCGATGGTCGATCAGGTCATCCAGTTCGCGCAGGTCGAATCCGGCCGGAGGAAATACGCGCGCAAACCTGTCGATGTGTCTTCGGTCATCGATCGCGCGGTCACGACGACGTTCGCCCATACCGTGGACCCGAGCCAGCAGGTCTACATCACTGTAGACCCCGACCTTCCGCCCGCGCTGGGAGACGAGACGGCGCTGACCCACGCGATTTCCAACCTGCTCGCCAACGCTGCGAAATACGGACGTTCCGAGCGGGGTGGGAGCGCCGAGATCAGCGTCGACGCGACGACGGATCCAAGCGCCGGCGCAATCGTGATCCACGTTCGCGACCGGGGCCGGGGGATCGCTCCCGAAGACCTCCCCCACATCTTCGATCCGTTCTACCGGGGACAAAACAGCGCGTCGATCCCGGGAAACGGTCTCGGCCTGAATCTCGTCAGGAAGATGATCGAAGGACAGGACGGCAGTGTCGCCGTGTCGAGCGCGGCGGAAACCGGCACCGTCTTTACGATCCGGATTCCCGCGTCCGGATTCGACACGACGCCGCCACTCCGAATCCGTGACTAGCGATTCCGGCAACCAGAACCACCTGCGGATCCTCCTCGTCGAAGACGAGGCGTCCCTCGCAAGGACCATCCGGGACATGTTGCACGCGAGCAACTACGAAGTGGAGGTCTCCGGCGACGGCGCCGAAGCCCTCCAGCTCGCGCTCGGACGCAGCTACGACCTCATCGTGCTCGACGTCATGTTGCCTTCGATGGATGGGTTTCACGTGGCCGGCGATCTCCGGCGGCGGGGGAACAACACTCCGATCCTGATGCTGACGGCCCGCGATGAGGTCGAGGACAAGGTGGGGGGACTGAAGGCCGGAGCGGACGACTACCTCACGAAACCGTTCGAAGCCGCCGAATTCCTGGCCCGGATCGAAGCACTGATGCGCCGGACGGCGCGGCAGTCCGGGCCGGGCTTGCGCACCTACGACTTCGGTGGGATGCGGGTCGACTTTGCCAAGAGCCGTCTCGTCCGCGACGAGAAGACCATCGATCTTTCCGAACAGGAGTGCCGGCTGCTCCAGTACCTGATCGAGAATCGAGGAGAGGTGGTTTCACGGGACACGTTGCTTCGCGAGGTCTGGGGTTACGAAACCGTTCCAATTACGCGAACCGTCGACGTGCATGTCGCGTGGCTCAGACAGAAGATCGAAGCCGATCCCAAGCAACCCCGGTTCATCGTCACCGTCCACGGAAGAGGCTACCGCTTCGACGGGTGACGGAAGATCGGGGACAGGGAGCGAACGGCTCGCGGTCCCCGATTTCCGATCACAATCCACGCCCTCGTGGCCCCCTCGGTCCGCGACCTTCGATTCGGCCTTGTGGGCCTCGGGCCATGGCACGGATCCCGTCGAGCGTCTCCTGTTGGGCCGGCGTCAGAACGTTCCTGAAGTCCGCCATCAGTTGCTCATTGATGGCTTCGAGTTCGGCGCGAAGCGCGTGTTCGGCGAGGACGGTGTTGCCCACCGCGAGCGGATCACCGGCTTCGATCAGCGCGTCGAACCCTTCGCGTGACGTCCGGAGCTGCTCGCGGATCGCGTCGGTTTGGCCTCGCCGGGATTCCTGAAGACTTTCAATCGCCGCCACCTGCGAGGCGTTCAGGTCCAACGGTTCGGTCAGACGCTCCAGGTCTCCAATCCCAGCACCGCGAGGGGAGGGTCCGTCCGCACGCGGTCCACGCTGGGCCACCACCGCCGTGCCCAGAAACAGGAACGCCGACGCAAATACGATTATCTTGAGTTTCGGATTCATCGTGTCTCCTTTCGGTTCCGTCCCGACCATCGTGATCGGGCGTTCTGTCTGTTGGACAGTCGGCGAGCGGAGACGTTGAGTTAAGTGTTGTTAACCCGACCTTCGTGAGAAGGTCGGACTTAAGCGCTCTGTTCGACCGTGCGCGAGGTCTTGTGACCGCGGAGGAGTTCAGCCCCGATCTTCTTCCCGAGGTAGAGTTTCGCCTCGCGGTTGTCCCGCAGGTCCGGCTGGAACTGGATGACGTTGAAACCGAGATGGTCCAGCGTCGCGCGCATCGAGTAGAACCGGTTTTTGGTCTTCACGACGATCTCGTGGTACCCGTTGTCGTGAGCCCACTCCTCCTGCTGCTCGGTGAGCGCCCGGTAATGCCCCTGACCGCGCCACTCCTCGCGCGTGCCCCCGATCCAACTGTAGAAGATCTTGCGGTTCGAAAACTCGACACAACCGGAAAGCTGGCCGACCAGCGCCACCAACTCCTCCTGCGTCTCGTGTTTCTTGAGTTCGTGGGCCACTTTGAATGCCACGGGAACCAGCTCACTGCCGTCACCGGGAAGGGGAGCCATGGACAAGAGAATCAGGTACTCGCGGCCGGCGAGGCGTTTGATGATCTCGTCGGCCGTCTTCCGGTTCCGGAACTCGTGGAAGTTCTCCTCGATATACTGCACCTCGAGGGCACCCTGCTCGAGGCTGTATTGCCGAACGATGTGATCCATGGTCGTGATCCCGCTTCCTCCGTCGGCGCCCGGCCAGCGAAGACAAACCACGAGTATAACGGGAATCAGATACCGGCGGGAATGAGACGCGGTTCGAGCGAGAGCGGCGTGCCCTGGCGAATCTCGATGGATTCCCCGTGGTCGGCGTATTTCCGGACGAACTCGGGATCCTGGTAAGCGCCCGCTGGCGCGTCTTCCCACGCGAAGACGCGATACCGTCCGGGTGCGACGCCCCGCATCGAGAAGCGGCC
The DNA here is from genome assembly GCA_964615925.1 of uncultured Solibacteraceae bacterium. Lineage (GTDB taxonomy): Bacteria > Acidobacteriota > Terriglobia > 20CM-2-55-15 > 20CM-2-55-15 > JAJEDW01. The sequence goes on along the minus strand of CAZTTI010000356.1, from coordinate 3,395 downwards.
GTACTGGTCGGTCCCGCTGGTCTCGTACAGATCCAGACGCGACGGATCCTCGGGAACCAGCACGACCTGCGCACCGGTAAAGGCCTGGTCCGCATTGAGCGAGATCGTGCCGTCGACCGCGCTCCCCTGTCCGCTGATGGAGAACTCGAGCGGTCCGGTTCCGCCCGACGGAACGAATCCGGTCGAGAGGACGTCCGCGCCTCCGATTCGGGCCGCGGCGACATAGGCATCTTCGGCGAGGCCCGTCACCGAGACGCGATACGGGATGGGGCTGACGCCGTCGATGACGAACGTCCCGTCATCGGCGACGCGGGCGTTGGGCTGGTCGAGCGGAATCGAATCGAGCGGCTCGAGGCGGACCCGCAGCCGGGAGACGTTGATCCCGGGATCGTCAACGAGAACGCGACCGGCAATCTGGACGCTCGGCTGGACCGCAACCCGGATATTGTCGACATCGGCACCGCTGACCCGCACATCGGTGAAACCCGTAAGCGCAGCGTTTCCTCCGCGGCCTCCGCGGCCGCGGCCCTGGCGAACCGTGGCGACGATGGTGTATTGACCCGGAGGAACGCCACGCAGTTCGAACGTCCCGTCGCGGGACGTCCCGCTCCCGCCGGTCTGGATCCGGCCGAAGCCGCCGCGGCCGATGGCGACGACGGGATTCTTCGGAACGATCGTGACCGACGGCAGCATCCCTTCTTCAGGAGAAAACGGGCCCACGACCTGACCGCGCACGGTCGCCGCGCGCGTCGGAAGAACCGTAAAGTCGACCCCCCGGATCTCGGCCGCGGCCTGAAGCCGGATCGGCGCGGCCCCACGGGGATCGTTCGTTCCCGGATAATACGTGTCGACGTAGATCTCTTCGAGCGGGTCGGTCCCAACCCCGATCATGTCGCGCAACGCGTCGCCGATCTCGCCGGTCAGCAAGGCTCCGCGGCCGCCGCGACCCTGGAACGCGATCGTGATCTCGCCTCGGCCCCCGGCCGCCTGAGCCCGAATGTCCTCGATTGCCCCGGCCAGTTCCGGGCTGGCGTTCAGCACGGCGTCGCGCAAGTCCTCGGCATTGTCGAACCGGTCTTCGAATGTCGCGGCGACCTGATATTCCCCGGGATCCAGCCAGTACAGACGGTATTCGCCGAGATCGTTGGTTTCGGCCGACTGCACCGGCCGCATCACCCGCTGTCCGTCGTCGTACGCGTATTGGAGGGCCCGGACGGTTGCGCCGACGATGGGTTCTCCCTCTTCGTCGTAGACCCGTCCCGTGATCGTGGCCGTCGGGGCCATGCTGATCACGACGTCGCGGACGTTCTGGCCGGCGGCGATGACGAGCGTCGTTCCCGGCCGGCTGGGGCTGACCTGGCCGTATTCGTGGTCGACGTATCCGTCCCGTTCCACGGCGAGGCGGTAATCTCCGGACTCGATGTTCGCGAGGAGGAACTTCCCATCGCGCGCGGTGACCGCGGCGTATTCCCGGCCACGTCCCGCCGCCGGTTCCAGCGTCACTTCCGCCCGGTTCAGCGGCTGGCCTCCAGTACCTATGACGTACCCTTCGATGGAGGCCGTTCCCTGGACCGTCTCTGCGCCGGGCACTCCCAGCGGGGGTACGATCTGTCCGCCGAGTTGGCCCTGCGCGGTGCTGACCGAAGGCAACGCGATCAGCGCGAGGATCGAGATCCGGAGAGTCCTGAACATTCCGCTGGCTCCTTGACTTCGCCGACACTTTGTTCGACAGCAGTCCCGGCTCTTAGTTTACTCACGATGCGATCCGGCGGCCACGACTCCCCACCCCCTTGGCGTTAAACGATGTAAACTCATCAGCCGCGTCGCTTTCCGCGGCGCGGAACCACCATGTCCGAACGCCCGTCATCGTTCTCCGTATTCAAGGACCGCAAGGTGGGCGTCCTCCTGGTCCTCGGCTTCTCGTCCGGAATGCCCCTCTACCTGACGAGCACGACGCTGCAGACGTGGCTGCGCGTGGACGGCGTGGACCTGACGACGATCGGATTGTTCAGCCTCGTGGGACTTCCCTACTCGGTCAAGTTCCTCTGGGCCCCGCTGCTTGACCGGTTCCGCCCGCCGCTCGCGGGTGCCTGGGGACGCCGCCGCGGTTGGATGTTCGTCGCCCAACTCCTGTTGATGGCGACGTTCGTCCTGATTGCGGGCTCCGACCCCGGAAACGCCGTCCGGTATGTCGCCGTCCTCGCCATCGCCGCCGCGTTCTGGAGTGCCTCGCAGGATATCGTGATCGACGCCTACCGCGCCGACGTCCTGGCACCGCCGGAACGCGGCGCCGGCGTCGCCACCTACGTCCTGGGGTACCGAGTCGCGATGATCGTCACCGGATCGGTCGCATTGATCCTGGCCGACGCGGTCAGTTGGCCCGTGGCGTACCTCGCGATGGCCGCGCTCATGATTCCCGGAATGATCGCGGCGGCAAAGGGCCCCGAACCGGAAGATCCGGGAACACCGCCGGCGAGCCTCGAAGCGGCCGTCATCCGGCCTTTCGGCGAGTTCTTTCGCCGCATGGGAGCGGGCGGCGCGCTATTGGCCCTGGCGTTCATCGCGCTCTACAAGCTGGGCGACAACATGGCCACGATCATGACGACGCCGTTCCTGCTCGATACCGGGTTCAGCGAGTCGACGATCGGCATTGTCCGCGGAGGATTCGGTATCGGCGCCACGATCGTCGGGACGATCGTGGGCGGGGCCTGGCTCAGCCGCCTGGGAACCTGGCGGTCGCTCTGGTGGTTCGGGCTCCTGCAGGCCGGAACCAACATCGCCTACTTCGGCCTCGCCGTGCTCGACCGGCCCCTTTCCGGCGCCATGGTGCCGGCTGTTGTGCTGGAGTATTTCGCCCAGGGGCTGGGAACCGCGGCCTTGCTCTCGCTCCTGATGGCCCTCTGCCACACGAGCTTCTCGGCGACGCAGTTCGCCCTGCTTTCCTCCTTCATCGCCCTGAACCGCGACATCGGGTCGGCTCCGGCGGGGTGGCTGGCCGAGAACGCGGGGTACCCGATGTTTTTCCTCCTCACCGTTGCGCTGGCCTTTCCCGGCCTGCTCCTCCTGTGGAAAATGGACCGGACGATCGATGGTGCGGATGTTGCGCAACCTTGACGTACGCGACTTGTAGCGGATGCGGCGGGCGACGACGCTTGCCCGTCGTAACGGTCAATTGCTCAATGGACGAAGCGGGCTCGTATCGGTCCGATCGGATCTTATTCCTCCGCTCCGCCGGCTACCGCCGGCTCCGCTCAACCGCAGGGAGGAACCCTGCGGTTCGTATTGGGGAGGCGGGTCTTGAGCTTGGTTCTTGACCTCTACCGGCTCAGTTTCAATTTGACGAGGGATATGGTACCGTCGCCGCGTTCGGTACCTTAGGCCCCAAAGCGTGCCAA
>CAZTTI010000355.1:0-7079 GCA_964615925.1 uncultured Solibacteraceae bacterium | reverse complement strand
GAAGGGGGACGGACGACGCCCTCGGTGGTCGCCTTCAGCAAGGACAACGAACGCCTGGTGGGACAGGTGGCCAAGCGCCAGGCCGTCACCAACGCCGAGAACACCATCTATTCGATCAAGCGCTTCATGGGCCGCCGCTTCAATGAGGTCAATGAAGAGATGAAGATGGTGCCGTATCACGTCGTGGAAGAGAACAACGACGTCCGCATCGAGGCGAACGGCAAAAAGTACTCGCCACCGGAGATTTCGGCCATGATCCTTCAGAAGCTGAAGGCCGCCGCCGAAGACCACCTCGGGCAGAAGGTGACGCGGGCCGTCATCACCGTCCCGGCCTACTTCAACGATTCCCAGCGGCAAGCCACCAAGGATGCCGGAAAGATCGCCGGCCTCGAGGTCCTGCGCATCATCAACGAACCGACAGCCGCCGCACTGGCTTACGGCCTGGACAAGAAGGCCGACGAAACCATCGCCGTCTACGACTTCGGCGGCGGGACGTTCGACATCTCCATCCTCGAGGTCGGCGAGGGCGTGGTCGAGGTGAAATCCACCAACGGGGACACCCACCTCGGAGGCGACAACATCGACCAGGCCATCATCGAATGGCTGATCGCCGAGTACAAGAAGGACGAAGGGAGGGACCCGCTCTCGAAGGACAAGATGGCGCTCCAACGATTGAAAGAAGCCGCGGAGAAAGCCAAGTGCGAATTGTCCAGCGTGCAGGAAACCGACATCACGCTGCCCTATATCACCGCCGACGAGACCGGCCCAAAACATCTCAACCGGAAGCTTTCGCGTTCGAAGCTGGAGTCGCTGATCGAAGACCTCCTGCAGCGGACCGTCGGCCCGTGCAAACAGGCCTTGAGTGATGCAGGGCTGAAGCCCTCCGACATCGACGAGGTCGTGCTCGTCGGCGGTTCGACCCGGATCCCCCGCGTGCAGCAGATCGTCAAGGAGCTGTTCGGCAAGGACCCGCACAAGGGCGTGAACCCGGACGAGGTCGTTGCGGTCGGAGCGGCCATTCAGGCGGGCGTTCTCGGTGGAGAGGTCAAGGACGTGCTCCTGCTCGACGTCACTCCGCTTTCGCTCGGCATCGAGACGCTGGGCGGGGTCTTCACGAAGCTGATCGAACGCAATACGACGATCCCTACGCGCAAGAGCGAGTTGTTCTCGACGGCGGCCGACAGTCAGAACTCCGTGGAGATCCACGTTCTGCAGGGAGAGCGGCCGATGGCGACCGACAACCGGACGCTCGGTAAGTTCCATCTGGTCGGGATACCGCCGGCCCCACGGGGCGTGCCCCAGATCGAGGTCACCTTCGACATCGACGCCAACGGCATCGTTAACGTGTCCGCGAAGGATAACGGCACCGGTCAGGAGCAGAAGATCACGATCACGTCGTCGAGCGGCCTCGGCCGGGACGAGATCGACAAGATGGTCCGCGAGGCCGAAACGCACGCGGACGAGGACAAGAAGAAAGCCTCCGCGATCGAGGCCCGAAATCGAGCGGATTCCCTGATCTACCAGACGGAAAAGACGCTCAACGACAACAGGGACAAGATCTCCGAGGAGAATGCGAAAGCCCTCGAGGACGCGGTCGCCGAGTGCAAGAAAGCGGTCGAGGACGGCAACGTCGAGACCATCAACCAGGCGGTGACCAACCTGACCCAGATCTCCCACAAGGCGTTCGAGGCCATGTATGCGGCGGGGCCGCAGGGTCAACCCGGTGGCGCCTCCACCGACGGCGCGGCCGGTTCCGGTGGCGGCTCCGGTGCGTCCGAGGACGAGGTTATCGACGCCGAATACGTGGACGTCGACGAGAACAGCAAGAAGGACTGATGGTCCCTCGCATGACCGGCGGCTCGCCGCCGCCGGTCAACCGGCGACCCGGCGACCCGTTGGTAAATCCCGATGCGTGAGTTCTACGTCATTCTTGGAGTGGACCAGGGGGCGTCCCCTGGCGCGATCCGGAAGGCTTACCAGAAGCTCGCCCGGAAGCATCACCCCGATATCAATCCAGGCGATCGCACGGCCGCCGACCGTTTCCTGAGGATTTCGGAAGCGTATGACGTCCTGAGCGATCCCGGCAAACGGCAGTTCTACGACGATCAGGGATACTGGAGCGAAGGCGCCGTCGAGCGCCGCGGACCGTCCCGCCTGGATTTCTCTTTCGACAGTGGAGCCGCTCCGGATTCCGGGGTGGCGGATTTCTCCGACCTTTTCGACGATTTTTTCGCCCGCGCGCGAGCGCGCCGCGCGCGGCGCGAGTCGCCCGATGTCGAAGCGCAGGTATCTCTCTCCTTCGAGGATTCGATCCGCGGCGTTCGCACGGCCGTTGCGGTTTACCGGCGCCGGACCTGCGCCGCGTGCCGGGGCGCAGGACGTCGTCCGGACGCCCCGGACTTCGGCTGCCCGGCATGCCTCGGCGGCGGCGAGCTGGTGCGGGCCAAAGGTCACCTCCGGTTCACGATGACCTGTCCGGAGTGTGAGGGGAGCGGCCGAGTCGCCCCGGCGTGTCCTTTCTGCCGCGGCGAGGGGCAGGCGGTCCAGAACGAAAACGTGCGCGTCGACATTCCGGCCGGGGTCACGACCGGCTCGCGCATTCGTTATCCCGGACGCGGGAACTCCGATCCCGGAGGAGGACGGTCCGGCGACCTGTACGTCGTGACCAACGTCTCCGAACATCCGGTGTTCCGGCGAGCGGGCGACAACATCTATTGCACGGTGCCCGTCACCGTCACCGAAGCCGCGCTGGGCGCCCGCGTGGAAGTGCCGAGTCTGGACGGGACGGTGTCGCTCAAGGTCCCTCCGGGGACCCAATCCGGGCAACGATTGCGATTGCGTGGAAAGGGCGCCCCGTCGCTGCGCGGCGAGGGAGTCCGTGGGGACCAATACGTGGAGATTTGCGTGGTGGTGCCGCCTGCGGTCGACGAGCGCACGCGCGAGATCCTTCGGGAGCTTGCGAGGCTGAACCCGGAAAATCCCCGGAATACGAGGTCTGGAGCGAATTCCGATGGCCGGTAAGAAGAAGACACGCGCGGCGTACATGATCAGCGCCGTTGCCGAGACGTACGGCATCCATCCGCAGACGCTTCGCCTCTACGAACGGGAGGGGCTCCTGAAACCGTCGCGATCGGAGGGGAACACGCGGCTGTACACTCCCGAGGACCTGGAGCAACTGGAGCTGATCCTGAGCCTGACACGCGACCTGGGCGTGAACCTGGCCGGGGTCGAGGTCGTCCTCAACATGAGGAAGCGAATCGAGGAGATGCAGGTCGAGATGTCGGAGTTCATCAAATACGTCGAGATCGAGATCGCCAACCGGACTCCGGAATTGCAGGAGAAGATCGACCACGCTCTGGTCCATGTCCGGCCGGCTTCGGTCGTGCCGGTTCGCAAGTCGAAAGAGAAGGAGCCGGCATGACGGCCCGGACCCACGAAGTCGACGGCCTCGGCCTTTACTTGCGCGACATCGCCGGCATCCCGCTGCTCGATGCCGGCGAGGAGCGGCGCGTCGCCCGGTTGGTGCGCTCCGGCGATGGTGAAGCCCTCGATCTGCTCGTCCGGTCGAACCTGCGCTTCGTCGTTTCCATGGCCAGAAAGTATGCGCGTTCGGGATACCCGCTCGACGAACTCGTCAACGAGGGGAACATCGGATTGCTGGAAGCCGCGCGGCGCTTCGATCCGGAAAAAGGCGTGCGGTTCGTCAGCTACGCGGGTTGGTGGGTCCGGCAGGCGATCCTGGCGGCGATCGCGCGCTACGGCCAGGCGATCAGCGTCCCGCCGAAGCTCAAATTCGAACAGTACCGCTTCGAACAGCGCGTCGCGGAGCTGGCTCAGGATCTCGGCCGCCAACCCAGCGTCGAGGAGATCTCGTCGGCTCTGGAGATCGATGAAGCCGGAGTTCGCCAGATGCTCCAGGCCGTTCCGCGCGACCTGTCGCTCAGCCAGCCTCTGGGCGACGATGGCTTCGACGTCGAGGAAACGCTCGCCGATTCCAGTGGCGGGAGCGTCGAAGACATGCTGATGGCGCAATCGTTCCGGCGATTTCTCGACCTCTCGCTCGAGCAACTCTCCCCCCGCGAGCGTTACGTCGTCGAACGGCGCTACGGTCTTTGTGCGCCGGACTGCCCCGATGAACCCGCGACTCTGGCCGAGATCGCGGTGGATCTCGACCTTTCGCGTGAACGGGTGCGACAGCTCGAAGCGCGCGCGATCGAAAAGCTGCGACGGTCGGAACGGGCGCATCATCTGCGGCAGTTCCTTGGCGTGCAGTTGAATTGATACTCTCTTCGGCGCCCTGAAAGTAGTCCGCGATCACCGGCACGCTTTCGGGTCTGGGACTGCTAGAATCGGACGATGTCGACTTCGATCGATTGTCCGCTGTGCCACGGGACCGGATGGTGCTCCGATCGCCGCGACGGTGTGACCGGTGTGCGGCGTTGCGAGTGCACGAAGCGCGACCGAACCGCGCGCCTGCTCGATACGGCCCGTATCCCGACGCGGTATGCGCATTGCGAGCTCGACGCGTTCGACACCAGCCCGTCGCTGACCACGCGCTCGATCGATCAGGCCAAATTCGTCGCCGAACGATTCGTGGACGAGTACCCGACGATTCCACCGCTCGGAGTGCTGTTCATGGGAAACCCCGGGGTCGGAAAGACGCACCTGGCCGTCGGGATTCTCAAGCGTCTGATCCGGGAAAAGGGGGTCGAGTGTTTGTTTCGGACGTTCCCTGAACTCCTGAAGGAAATCCAGAACTCGTACAATCCGAATACCAAGACTTCCGAGCTTTCGCTGCTGTCTCCGGTTCTCGATGTCGAGGTCCTCGCTCTCGACGAACTCGGAGCACAGAATCCCTCGGCGTGGGTGTTGGACACCGTCGGATACATCCTGAATCATCGATACAACGAGAACCGCGTGACGATCCTCACGACCAACTTTCTCGACGAGGCCAATCGGCGCGAGCCCCGAAAGGGCGTCGTGGAGTGCCTGACTGATCGTGTGGGCGACCGGATGCGGTCACGGCTCTACGAGATGTGCAAGACGGTGCCGATGGAAGGCGCGGATTTCCGGCAGAACGTGAAACATGCGAACCATCGTTACTAATCGAACGATCGCCGCCGCGGGAGCCATGCTCCTCGTCGGGCTGGTCGCGTGCGGGCAGGTCGAGTCCTCACAGGCGCCGCCTTCCGGCACGGCGGCGGTCACCGTTGAAGAGCTTCGCGACAAGGTGTCTTACCTCTCGTCAGATCGGTTTCGCGGCCGTGGAAACGGGACCGAGGAACTCGATGCCGCGGCCGAGTACATCGCCTACGTGTTCGCGGAGGCCGGACTCGAACCGGTAGGCAACGACGGGTTCTTCCAGGAGTTCGAGGTCCACCGTCCCGACATCACGGCCGGGGAGACCTTCGTCCGCGTCGAGAGAGACGACGGGTCCGAGACCGCGTTGCGCGTCGGCGCGGACTTCGTGCCGTTCACGATGTCGCCGAACGGCGAGGTGACCGCGCCGATGACGTTTGCCGGGTACGGCATTCAGTTTCCGGAGCAGGGTTACGACGATCTGGCGGGGATCGATCTGCAAGGCCGCATTGCCGTCGTCCTCGAGAGCTTCCCGCGCGATCGGGAAGCGGACTCCGTGTTCAACGTCCTCTCCGACGTTGACCTGTCGAGCGTCGAGTTGAAGGTCCAGAACGTGGCCCGCCGTGGAGCCGTCGGAGTGATCCTGGTCCAGGGGCCGTTTTCCGTGAACGGGACCTCGGTCCGGTACTACGCGCAGTCGATGCGCCCGGGCCTCTCGCCGCGAGAATCCGTCATGGACCTCGCGCCCGGGCCCGGCGGCCCCGATATCCCGGTCGTCATCGTGGCCCCGGGGTCGTCTTCGGAACTCATCCGCGGGTTGGGCGATCTCCAGCTCTCCATCGACGAGGGCCTCCGGCCGGCTTCAACCGCGCTTCCGGGTACGGCGACGATCCGGGTCGACATGGCTCTCAACCCGTACACGGCGCGGAACGTCGTGGCCCGCATTCCGGGATCCGATCCGGATCTCGGAGAAGAAGCCATCGTCGTCGGCGCCCACTACGACCATGACGGCTCCGAGGGGGACCGCATATGGAACGGCGCCGACGACAACGCGTCGGGGACATCGGCCCTGCTCGAACTCGCCGAGGCATTTGGCTCCGGTCCACGCCCGGCTCGCAGCGTGATCCTTGCGGCCTGGGCGGCCGAGGAAAAGGGGATGGTCGGAAGCCGCGCCTACGCGCGGAATCCTGCCGTACCGCTCGAGAACACGGTGGCGATGTTCCAGATCGACATGATTGGCCGCAACGAACACCATCCCGCGAACCCAGCCGAGGGGTTCGAGGAGGAATTGGCTTCGGAAAACGGGAACGCGTTGAACATGATCGGTTCGGTATTCAGTCCGGATCTGCGTCAGGTTTTCGAGGCGTCCAACGAGGACGTGGGTCTGGACCTTCGGTTCCGGTACGACTACCGCGCGCAGAACCTGCTCCGGCGCAGCGATCACTGGACGTTTCTGTCGCAGTCGATCCCGGCCATATTCCTGTTCGGCGGGCTGCACCCGGACTATCACACGCCCAACGACACGGCGGACAAGATCAACTACGAAAAGATCCGGAAGGTCGTCGAACTTGTCCACGGCGCGCTCGAAGACATCGGCAATGCCGAAGGGGTGCCGCAATTCGTCGACCCTCCGGATTCTCCGGAATGACGCCGGGCGCAACCCCGGCCTTCGTGAGGACAGACACATGAACATGCGCGACGAGATGAGGAACTTGGGCTACAGCAAGGAGGACGAGTACTTCTACAAGAAGGACCTCGAGCTCATCCAGAAGATGCGCGAGGCGGCCAACGAGCGAAAGCGGGAAATGGCCGAGCAGCACAAGGAGCAACCGTACTGGATGAAGTGCCCGAAATGCGGCTCCGATCTGGCGGAGACGGTCCTGGACAACGTCGTGCACATCGATTCCTGCCCGGGCTGCGGCGGTCAGTTCTTCGACCGCGGCGAGTTGGACCTGCTGCTGAAATCCCGCGCCGCGGGAGGGACGGGCGGGGCACGCTAG
>CAZTTI010000354.1:0-3017 GCA_964615925.1 uncultured Solibacteraceae bacterium | reverse complement strand
ATCGAGAACCACCGGGAGGAGTTCGACGAATTCGTCCAGCGCGGGAAGTGGGTCCGCCGGAAGATGGAAAAGGAAAAGGAACATGGCAGACGGCAATGATCCGAAGGTCCCGGTCCCGGCCGGGAAGTTTCCACGCGGGATGATCGACGGGACCGACGAGGGCCAGCTGGCGATCGGGATCGGGATCCGCCGGGGAGCCGTGATTATGCAATTCGGGAAGCCGGTCAAGTGGATCGGGATGGACGCGGGGCTGGCACGGCAGATCGCGTCCCAGTTGAACGACCTCGCCTCCCGTCTCGACGGGAAAACTGACACATGACCATGCACATGTGTATGTGGTAGAGTGGCAGGTCCCGGAACGCGGAACCACCTCCGGGAAGACTTTTCAATCAGGAGAACGGCATGTCCAAAGAATCGAAGGAAACGAACGACTTTATCGGCCAGAAGATCAAGGATCACGACGCGCTCGCGCGTGCCTTGGAGAAGTGCCGGTCGCTGGGATGGCACGTGCTCAGTCCCGTGCAGAAGATCGACAAGCTCGCCCCGGGGCACGTGGTGCAATTGATCCGGATCGATATCGATCCGAATGACGAGCGGCAGTGCTACCGGGACAAGCGGTGGTCGCAAAACGAGCGCGCGCTGACGAAGCTCGGCCTCATGGATATCTGGCGTGCGGCGGTGGGCCGGTTCCAAGTCTCCGAGAGAACCGACTCCGGGAGCGACTCCCACTTGTGCACCTATCAGGCCGGCGGTCAGGTGAAGGAACCCGGCGGCGGCTGGGTCACCGACATGTCGACCCGCACGGAGGATTACCGGGACGGATCGGAGCAGGTTTCCGGATGGAGCCCAAAGCAGACGGCGGAGGCGCGACGCCGGATTGTGGAGCGCACGGAGAGTTTCGCGAAGAACCGCGTCATCCGGAACATCATGGGCGTGAAATCGAAGTACACCGTCGAGGAACTCGAAAAGCCCTTTGTCGTGGTGCGCACCGTCTACGAACTCAACCCGGACAACCCGATGGACGCGCTCATGCTGGCGGCCGACGGACTCGGCTCCACGGCGGCACTCTTCCAGAGTCCGGCCTTCGCCGGATTCTTGAACACGATCGCCACGAAGCACATGGACATGCTGGCCGACGGGATGCACTCGCGGCGGCCGGCGGGGGAGATCGGCGACGGGGGCGGTCCTCCGGATCCACCGGAACCGGCGAAGGCCGCGAAACCGGAGGAACCCGCGAAGAAGGCGGCGGAGCCACCCGCCGACAAGGTGGACGAGGATCCCGGGGAACCGCCGCGTGATCCGCTGGAAGAGTCGGTTCTGGACTTCCGGGCGTCTCCGATCGAGAACCAGATCGAAATGATCGAAGCTCTCGTGAAAGAAAAGCAATGGGACGGTAAACTAACCAAGCCGGTGGAGCAATTCACCGAAGACGAGCGGGCCCAGTTCTACACGTTCTTGCTCCGGAAACCGAAACCCGGCGAAGAGTCCGCACTGCCGTTCGGAGATTGAATCGATGAAGTCACGGATCTTCCACACCGGGGACGTCCACCTCGATGCCCACAACCGGTTCGATGAAACGATGTCGATCATCGAATGGATGCATCAGATCGGCAGCACGGTGAGGTTCCGTCCCGATCTATGGGTCTGGGCAGGGGATAGCCTGCCGGTCGCGGTCCGGCCTTCCCTTCCACGGGAGCGGATCGCGCTGCGGGACCATTGGCGCCGCATGGCGGACGTGGCTCCGGTGGTGGTCATCAAGGGAAACCATGATCATGCGGAGTGGGACCTCGAGGTCCTCGATTCGGCGGGAGTCCATGTATTCAGTGCTCCCGACGTGCGGATGATCAACGGGATCGCGGTCGGGACCCTTCCATGGCCTTCAAAGGGATGGCTCCTGAAGCAGGTGCCGGAAGGTACCTCCGGCGCAGACCTCGACGATACCTGCCGGAAGGCCCTGACTGGCATCCTGAACGGGATCAAGGTCGCTTTCCATCAGCAACCAGAGGGGGCTCCGCGCGTGCTGGTGGCCCATCTCAACGTGGAAGGCGCGGACGCGGGCGGCTTCACGCTGATCGGGCAGGACGTGGAAGTGGGCTGGCATGCGCTCGAGTCCACCGGCGCGGATTACATCGCGCTCGGCCACATCCACAAACACCAAATCTTCGGGGACCGGGTGGTCTTCGCCGGGTCCCCGCGCCGGGTGGACTTCGGGGAAGAGGGCGAGACGAAGGGCGTCGTGGTGGCCGAGGTGGAGCGCGGGGCGGCGCCGGTGATCCAGTTCGTCGAGTCTCCCTGCCGGGAGATGCAAACCATCCACGTGCGCGACGGCCGGCCGGATGCCCGGGTCCGGCCGCACGCGGAGGTCCGCGTGATCATCCACGTCACCGACATGGAACGGAAGACCTTCGATTCCCGGGCGCTAATGGCGGAGATTGGCGCGGAGGCCGCGTATTCGATCCGGTCCGAGTGGAACATCCAGACGGCGGACCGGATCCGTTCTGAGGCCATACAGGCCGCACAAACCGACCGGGAAAGGTTCCTCGCATTCGTGGGTCAACTCGATCCACCGATCGACGGGGCCGAAGCGGAACGGCTTGCGGACATGGCGGAGGCACTCTGATGCGCGTGCCGCGCAGCACCGCCGTCGTGATGCAGTTCCCGGAGGGCCGGAAGTTCTGGATCTCTGCCGACCAGATCACCCGATTCCGGGAGTCCACGTCGGCTCCGGTCGAGCAATTTTCCGACGGGAGCGAGGCTTTCTGGACAGGAGTATCGGAATGATTGGCGAGGGCTTTTCAAGGCACGGTGGTACACGCTTCTGCAAGAAGGCGACCAAGCGGTTTGTCGCTTTCGACGAAATGCTCCGGTTGGAGTTCCATAAGGCAAGGGTCGGTGAAAGATACAAGACATCTATCATGACCAGCAGAACGGTCCGGGTAGTAGCAATAGGGGGTCTAGTGGAAGAATCAACGGAGCTAATTCGCGAGGCAAATCAGGAACTCAAAGAGTCGAAGGAG
>CAZTTI010000353.1:0-2725 GCA_964615925.1 uncultured Solibacteraceae bacterium | reverse complement strand
CCGACGACGTCGACGAGCGACGCGAAAAACAGCAGGTTGACGTGCACGGGCCGGATGATAACACACCGTGATACACTGCCCTGTGGCATGAAACCTAGGCATGAAACGTAGAGCCATCACGGGTTTAGGCCGGTTCGGCATCCACGTTCCGACGGCCCTGGCACTTGGGGTCTTCATCGCGGGATGTTCGGGATCCGTCTCCTCCCGAACAGTCCGCCAGCAGGTCGCCGGGCTCGGCGGAGCGAACCTCAATCCGAACGACATCCAGGTTCAACGCATCGTCGACCAACTCGGGGGTCGAACCGTCGCGGAAGCGAATGTGCGTCTGGCGTTCCAGTTTGAAGAGGGGCCCGACGGGGAGATGCACATCGTCGCCGTCCGCCTCGGTACCGGGCAATGGCTGGGTGTTGCCGAGCTTCTCGCGGCCATCGAATCCGGGAACGTGCGCCGGACGACGGACGACATCTCGAGGCTCGCGAACGGACTGCGCGCATACCAGGAACAGAACGGCGTCCTGCCCGAAAACACCGGCGATCCGATCTCGGACGTCCTGCACCCGCGGTTCATGGTCGAACTCGTTCGCGACGATGCCTGGGGGCGTGCCATCGCCTACGACCGGACCGGCTCCGGATTCGAGTTGCGCTCGTTGGGGCCCGACGGCGTGGCCGGCACATCCGACGACATCGTCACCTCCGGCCTTCCGACGCGATGACGCTGCCCCGAATCCGCAAGATCAGTGAAGCCGACATGCCGACGCGGCACGGCGCCTGCCGAATCTCGGCCTTCGAGTCCGTCGAGAGCTCGGAAAGCGTCATCGCCCTCCGGATGGGCGACCCGGGCGCCGTCGAGCGTCCACTGGTCCGCATCCATTCCCAATGCCTGACTGGCGAGATCTTGGGGTCGCTCCGCTGCGACTGCGGCGCGCTGCTGGAGCTGGCGTTCGACCGGATCGCCGGCGAAGGACACGGCATCCTGATCTATCAGTTCGCCGAGGGACGCGGGATCGGCATCCTCAACAAACTGATCGCTTACGAATTGCAGGACGAAGGGCACGATACGGTGGAAGCCAACGAAAAGCTCGGCTTCGGAGCCGATCTGCGGACGTATGAACTGTGCGCCGCCGTGCTCGATCACTTCGGCATCCGCCGGATTCGGCTGATGTCGAACAACCCCCGGAAGATCGAAGGGCTCCGGAGCGGCGGGATCCTGGATATCGAGCGGGTCCCGATCGAGGTCCCGCCCTCGGACAGCTCCGCGCGCTATCTCCGGGCCAAAAAAGACAAGCTGGGTCACATCTTGTCCCAGGTCTAGCGAAGCCGCGCTGCCCGTTCCCTTGCCGCTTCCCGGATCTCCCGCGAATCGATCTCGACCCGGCGCCCGTCGAGGAACACCGCGTCGATGTTTCCCCGCGACGCCGAGAATACCAGTGCGGCAACGGGGTCGTACGCGGGTGTGAGGGCGACGTCGTCGAGGCCGACGACGACCATGTGGGCCCGCTTCCCCGCCTCGAGGCTGCCGACGTGACCCCCGAGTCCCAGACACCGGGCGCCGCCGATCGTCGCCATCTCGAGCGCGGCCTGCGCGTCGAGCGCCCGGGGATCCCCCGACCGCGTCCGCTGCCCGAAAACCGCCATCCGCATCTCCTCGAACATGTCGACGCTGTTGTTGCTCGCCACGCTGTCGGTCCCGATCCCGACGGCAATACCGGCATCCAAAAAGTCTTTGATTGGAGCAATTCCATGCCCGAACTTCATGTTTGACTTGGGGCAATGCGCGACGGACGCACCGCGCTCGGCGAGCATCGCGATCGTTGCCGGCGCCGAATGGATCGCATGGATCACGAGCGTCGACGAATCGAGGACTCCGAGGTCATCGAGGTATTCCAACGGACCCGTCCCGCGGGGCGTCACCCCGATCCCCCGTTCCCGGTGGTTGTCCGCGAACGGCCCCGTGCCGTTTCGGACGAACGCCAACTCTTCGGCCGACTCCCCCGCGTGGATCGCGACACCGATCCCCCGCTGCTTCGAGAACGCCGAGACTCCCCGGAAGAGTTCGTTGGAAACCGTGTAGGGGGCATGCGGCGAAACGCCCACGCGAAGGACCGCCGTTTCATCCGCGCGCCAGGAATCGACTTTCTTTTCGAGATCGGCGAGGGCCCCGGCCGCCTGGGAGGGATCCGGGCCGAACACCTCCTGATAGGCCACGCCGGACAATCCGAACTCGCGCATTGCGTGCCAGCCCGCGCCGGCGTCGGTGACGTCGCCGATCGTCGTCACACCGGCCGCCAGATTCTCGAGGACACCGAGGCGCGCGGATACCGCGAGATCGGCGTGGTCCATGTGATCGTATTTGGTCCGCGTGAGCGTCCGGATCCAGTCGGGGAACGTCCGGTCTTCGATGAACCCCCGGAGGATCGTCAGTTCCAGGTGGCTGTGGACGTTCACGAACCCGGGAATGAGAACGCCATTGGGAAACGAGAGGTCCGGCCGGCCGCGGCGCCGAACCACATCGACGATCGTGTCGTCCTCGACGACGACGACGCCGCCTTCGATCGGCGGGGCCGTGACCGGACAGACCCACTGCGCATGGATCGTGAGCGTCACCAAAAGCCCCTGAGGCTCATTCCCCGCGCTCGACGGCCTTCGCGCGCTGCCATTCCCGTTCCAGCCGGTCGACCGGCACATCGCCGGCCGCGAGCCCGTCGGCTTCGAGCGCTTTTTCGAGT
>CAZTTI010000352.1:0-3918 GCA_964615925.1 uncultured Solibacteraceae bacterium | reverse complement strand
TTGGCGGCCGCGGTCCAATCCGGTCGAGCTTTGACGATGACGCTCAGACGCTCGCTTTCTTCACTTTGTCGAAGAACGTCGCGCGGAACGCGGCCACCTTGGGATCGATGACGTACCGGCAGTAGCCCTGGTTCGGATTCGACCGGTAATACTGGTGGTGATAGTCCTCGGCCGGGTAGAACCTTCCGAGCGGCGACACCTCGGTGACGACGGGGCCGGACAGGACTTCGGCCTCATCGATCTCTCGAATGACGGCCTCGGCCGTCTCCTTCTGCTCGGGTGAGTGAAAGAAGACCACCGAGCGGTATTGCGTGCCGAAGTCCGCTCCCTGACGGTTCGGCGTCGTCGGGTCGTGGATCGCGAAGAAGACCTGAAGGATTTCCCGGAACGAAATGATCGACAGGTCGAACTCGAGTTGGACAACCTCTGCGTGCCCGGTGCCGCCGGTACACACCTGTTGATAGGTGGGATTCTCGCGGGCTCCGCCGGAGTATCCGGACTGGACCCGGTCGACGCCGTCGAGTTCCTCGAAGACGGCTTCGAGGCACCAGAAACACCCGCCGCCGAGCGTCGCCTGCTCGCGATTCGAATCCGCCATCGTTTCCTCCCGTGATTACGCGCATCGTAACACGCCGGTATCCTCCGCACCGGATGGCGCACCCGCCCGGCTTCTCGTCGAACGCGCCGGCGCGGATCATTGCGATCCTCCTGTAGGATCGGCAACCAGTTGACGCATCATCCCGTCCTGCCGGGACGTCAGGAAGATTTCCCCGTTTCGTCCCCGGCTGATGTGCAGATCCGCGCGCGGCGTTTCCCCAAACGTCTCCTGAACCAGCTCGTGGAACGAGACGTCGCGCCGCTGGCCGTTTTCGCCCCGGACGTAAAGTTGGACCTCCTCGACGGGCGCGACCGTTTGCGGCACGCCATCATCGGCCGCCTTCATGGCGGCCACGTCCGCCGCGAAGACGCGCCCGTTGTTGACGTCGCCGAAGATGTATTTTCCCTGGAGCGCGAGGATCGACCCGTGGTAGGTGAAGCCGCCCGAGATCGCGCGTCCCTCGTCATGGTCGTACATGGCGACGGGGTAGGTGAACGGATCGGATGTCTCGCCGCTCAGGATATCGGGGGGAAGGGCGAACACTTCGTTGAGCGACGATCCCTCGACGTTGATCCCGTTGTCGAAATATCCCTCCCGCTGCATCCAGCCGTAGTTGCCTCCCGCGCGGACGATGTTCACTTCTTCGATGTGGCTCATTCCGATGTCGTTGGCAAACATGGTTCCGTCGTCGAGATCCCACGACAGCCGGTGAGCGTTGCGAAAACCCGAAGCATAGATCTCGCCCAGCGTCGCCGGATCGTCGTCGGTGGCATACGGATTCGATTCGGGAATCGTGTAGTCACCGATCCCTGCCATGCCCCCGGATTCGGAGGGGCTTCGGGGATCGATCCGCAAGATGGCGCCGATGAGCGTGTCGAGCCGTTGGAGCTGGCCTGGGTTCTGTCCGTTCGGGCCCGCACCGTTGCTGAACCCGGTGTCGCTGCCGCTGGTATAGAGCAGGCCGTAGTCCTCGTCACCCGGTTCGGCGGTCGGGTTGAAGCCCACGTAGCCGAACGGGTGGGTCAACGTGTCGACGACGTGGGCGACACCGAGCAGCGTGCGGCGCGTTCCGGCGAATGTGTTCGCGGCCGGATCCTCGGCCCGCCATTCGGTGATGACGTTGTGGTACGTCACGTCGCCGGATGTGAATCCCGGGGGAATGAAATCGACAGGCACGGGATTGCCCGACGCTCGCTCGCTGTGGACCGTGTAAAAGAGGCCATTTTCGGCGAACTCGGGATGAAAGTCGAATCCGATGAAGCCGCTCTCGAGGCGGTTGTAGTGGGTGAGCGGAAGCTCGTCGAAGTTCATGTAGAGTTCGGGCCCGTCTTCCGTAATCAAGTAAAGGAAGCCCCGCGAGTCGTTGGCGAACCTCCGCCCGTCAGGCAGGTCGCGCACGAAACTCACGCGCGCCCACCCGGCCGGGTTCACGTCTTCGTCCGGCGGCCGCAGGCCGCGGGTCTCCGGCAGTCGCGCGACGTCGGTGACCATGACGGCCAGGCCTTGCTTTTCCACGGGGCCGGGAAGGGGATCGGGAATCGGAACTCGCGCTTCCGGAGAGGTGTCCTCGACCCCGGTGGAGCACGAGACAAGCGAGCCGAACATGATGAAAGCGAGGAAGAGATAGTTGCGCATGATGATTCCTCGATCCCCCCGGAAGAGTGTCAGCCGGCCGTCTTCGATCCTGCCGCTCCCTCGACCTGGCTCTGATGGCGCGGGCGCAGGCTCGGAACGATCATCGGGACCGTCCGCTTGTAGTTTTCGTAATGGCTTCCGTGGAAGCGTACCAGATCCTTCTCCTCGAACTGGATCGCGATAAGGATGTAGGCCGAAGTGGCAAGGGCGAACAAGAGGTGTGCGCCTGTCATGGTCGGCGTAGCCCAGAACGTGATGAACCATCCGACGTACAAAGGGTGCCGCACGTGCCGGTACGGGCCCTGCACCTTGAACCGGAGCGGTTCATACGATTTCCCCTGGAGATAGAAGAACACCTGCCGCAATCCGAACAGGTCGAAATGGTTGATCAGAAACGTCGCGACGAGGACGATGAGAATCCCCGAGAGATAAACCGCGGAGATGACCATCCTCCCGATGGGATCCTGAACGTCCCACAGGACGCCCCCCATCGGCCGCCACTGCCAGAAGAGCATGATCAGCGCGAGGCTCGAAAACAGGACATACGTGCTGCGTTCGGCCGGTTCCGGAATGATGCGCGTCAGTATCCGCTTGAATCCCTGCCGGGCCATCACGCTGTGCTGCACGGCGAAGATCCCGAGCAGCAGGCTGTTGACGAGCAGCGCTGTCAGGAACGGGCCCTGAGGTCCGGAATCCATCGATTTCGGGACGATCCAGTTGCCGATGAAGCCGATGGCGTAGAGAAACGTTCCGAAGAACACGAAGTAGCACACGACTCCGTAGGTAAAGACCAGAAGCCGGAGAACCATGGTTCCTCCTTGTGGAAATGTTGGATTCTTGGGAAGCCTGCGCCCCGCGGCGGCGATTCGCCGGAAACGGACAAGGGGCAAAAAAAGCGGCTCAGTTTACCATGGATTGGCCGCGCCCAAGGCTCCGAGAACGACGTTCGAGAACGCCGTCCATCCGTTGTCCCAGAATCGTCCCGCTACGCTGCGACCATCGGCGCATCCCCCGGAAACCGGCCCCTCACCGGAATGCGGATGGTGAAGGTTGTGCCGCTCCCCGGATTCACGTCCACATCGATACTCCCGCCGTGATTATTAACGACCAAAGATCGGGAGATTGCCAGACCCTGGCCCGTGCCCCTGCCCACTTCCTTTGTCGTGAAGAAGGGATCGAATATCCGCTCCCGAACGTCGTCGGGGATTCCAGCACCTGTATCCTGCACGCGAACTACGGCGTGTTCGTTTTCGACCCACGTCTCCACCCGTATCAAACCCTTCGCCGACGTTCCGGCCACGACGTCTTCGATGGCATGAGCTGCGTTCACGATGACGTTCAGAATGACCTGATTGATTTCTCCACCGTTGCACCGGACTGGCGGGAGTTCGCCGAAAACGGTTTCCAGATCTGCGACGTACTTGTATTCGTTTCGAGCGACCGCCAAGGTGCTTTCGATCGATCGATTGAGGTCGACATCGCACATCCCCGAAGAGTTGGAATGTGCGAATTCCTTGGTCGACCGAACAATTGAAGTCACCCGGGCCAGGCCTTCTCGCGCGCGATTGACGGCTTGGGGCAATTCCGCCAGGAGATAATCGAGATCAATTTCCCGCTCCTGCTCGATCGTTTCTTCAGCACCGACCCGGAGCCAGGTGGACAGCGCGGCATCTCGAACGGACCGA
>CAZTTI010000351.1:0-7312 GCA_964615925.1 uncultured Solibacteraceae bacterium | reverse complement strand
TCCGCGACCTCGCGCTGTTCCTGACCTACGTGGTCATCAACGCCTTGACTACCGCCGCCGCCGTGCCGGGTTCGGACCACGCCGATGCCATCTCCCGGGCGGCCCAAGACGCGCGGAAGTGGATCGAGCGAATCGACGAATTCGACTGGAAGGCCCAGGCCCCGCCGCAATCGAGCGAAGGGGGATGGGGCCCGCTGGGCGACGAGCCCTACCTGGTCAGCTTCGTGGCCGCCGAAATCGAAGACGCCGCCCGCGAGGGCGACGGCCTCGCCGAAGGCGAGGAGAAGGGACTGCTGATGTTCGCGCTCCAGACCGTCATCCTGTCGATGACGGGGAACGGCCGGGCCTTCAGCTCTGCCGATGCAGGATGAATTCGGGAATGCTCAGCATCGCGTCGCGATACACCGACGGCGGACAGCTTTCGAAGAATCGCGCGGCGCGCGCCGCGTGTTCACCCGCAAGCTGACGCGTTTTTTCCACGCCGCCGGCACCCTCGACCAGATCGAGGATTTCCCCCACCCGTACCGACTGGAAAGCGCGCTCCTCCAGGACCGTTTCGACCCGGCGGCGTGCGTCGGCGCCTCCGGCTTCCAGGGCAAAAAACACCGGAAGCGTCACCTTTCCTTCCTTCAGGTCGCTGGCAACGGGCTTCCCCATCGCGGCCTCGGTCGACGTCAGGTCGAGTAGATCGTCGACGAGCTGGAATGCCATCCCGAGGTCCCGGCCCGCGGCGGAGAACTGATCGACGCGAGCCTCGTCGAGACCGGCCAGGATGGCGGGGAGCCGCAGACATCCGGAAAACAGCGCCGCCGTCTTGCTCTGGGCGATCTCCAGCAGGGCTTCCCGGCCGACGTCCACGCGTCCGATTTCCGAGAGCTGTCTCAGCTCGCCCTCGACCATCCGTTGCGTGATGTCGATCAGGGTACCGAGCACGTCGAATCGGCGTTCGTCCAGAGCCACCGCGAACGACTGCATGTACAGCCAGTCGCCGGCCAGGACCGTCATCGGATTGCCCCATGTGGCATTGGCCGAAGGCCGGCCCCGCCGCGTGTCCGCGTTGTCGATCACGTCATCGTGGACCAGCGTGGCGTTGTGGATGAGCTCGACGACAGCCCCCATGCGGATCGTCGATCTCGTGACCTGGCCCAGCATCCGGGCCGTCAGCAGGAGCAACGCCGGCCGCACGCGTTTGCCGCCCGCATCGATCAGGTACCGGCCGATCTCGGCGATCGGGTCGATCGGAGACCGGGCATAGGAACGCAGTTCCTCCTCCACCCGGGCGAGATCGGAGACGACGAGAGCGTAAATCTCCTCGGCTTTCAGTGCGGTCTTCATGGGATCGGGCCATTGTACTTCAGCGGGTCGAAGCCTGTCGCCCCGACCACACGAAGGTCCACACTAAGGTTCACACGAAGGTCCGCCCGAAGAGGGCCTCAAAATTGGCCGTCGTCGCGCGCTCGATCGCCGCCGGGGACACGCCCCTCACCTCGGCCAGGGTCTCGGCCGTCCGGCGAACGTACGCGGGCTCGTTCCTCTTTCCCCGGAACGGAACTGGTGCCAGGTACGGCGCGTCGGTTTCGACCAGAATCCGGTCCTCGGGCACGTCCCGGGCGATTTCCCGAATCGACTCGCCCCCCCTGAACGTCAGGATCCCCGAGAAGGAAATCAGGAAGCCGCGTTCCAGGGCACATTCGGCCAGTCGACGCCCCCCGGTGAAACAGTGCACGACTCCGCGCGACGGGCCGAGCTCGTCGAGGACGGCGATCGTTTCCTCGTCGGCGCTCCGCGTGTGGACGATGACGGGAAGATCCCGCCGCATCGCCAGCTCGACCTGGGCGCGGAACACCTCGACCTGGACATCCCTGGGCGAATGATCGTAGTGAAAATCGAGGCCGGCCTCGCCAATGGCGACGACGCGGGGGTGGGATGCCAGCCGCTCCATCAGGCCCAGGTGGTCCGGACCCAACCGGGCCGCGTCGTGGGGATGCACGCCGACGCTGGTCACGATATCGTCGTGGGCCTCGGCGATCGCGATGCCACAGCCCATGTCGTCGGGTCCGGTGCCGTTGCCGATGGTCAGAATCGTCCCGACTCCGGCCGCGCGGGCGCGCTCGATCACCGCCTCGCGATCTTCCGCGAACCGGGCATCGTCGAGATGGGCATGGGAGTCGACCAGCATCCAGCAGAGACCCTAACGCAGGCGGGCGCCGTTGGGGACGTGGTCGACGAAGCCGACGAGCACGGGCGCACCGGAATCGAGCGACGCCGCCATGATCATGCCCTTCGACTCGAGACCCCGCATCTTCCGCGGCTTGAGGTTCGCGACGACGACAACCTTGCGTCCGACGAGTGTTTCCGGCGCGTAGTGCTGGGCGATTCCCGCGAGGACCTGGCGCTCCTCGTACCCCACGTCGAGCCGGAGGCGCAGGAGTTTGTCCGCACCCTGAACTTTCTCGGCTTCGAGAACGGTCGCGACGCGCAGGTCGATCTTCGCGAAGTCGTCGATCGTGATTTCGGGCTCCCGCGGTGGGATGGCTTCCGCGTCGTGCGCTTCGGCCTCCGAGGCGTCGGCGACGGCCGCCCGTTCGATCCGGGCGACGACCTCGTTGGCGTCGAGCCGCGGGAACAGCGCGTCGCCGGGGCGAACGGTACGGCCGGCAAGCACCGTCCCCCACTCCAGATCGGCCAGGCGGCTGTCCTCGATCAGTCCGTCCAGACCCAATTGATCCCAGATCTTCCCCGCCGATTCGGGCAGGACCGGCGCCAGGAGCACGGCCACGATGCGGAGCGCCTCCGAGGAATGGAACAGGACGCTGGCGAGCTTCGACGCTCCCTCGGGCTTTCCCGCGAGGGTCCACGGTTCGTTTTCGACGATGTATTTGTTGACCCGGGCGATGAGGGACCATACCGATTCGAGGCCCCGGGAGAACTCGTAGTCGTCGAACGAACGAACGAATTCCCCGATCACGCGGTCGGCGTGTTCGCGGACATCTCCGTCGCCCTTGGCCTGCCCCGGCTGCGGAATCGTCCCCTCGCGGTAGCGCGAGATCATCGAAACCGTCCGGCTCAGGAGGTTCCCGAGGTCGTTGGCGAGATCCGCGTTCGCCCGTTGGACGATGCTCTCGAAGGTGAAATTCGAGTCCTGGCCGAACACCATCTCGCGAAGGAGGAAGTAGCGCAACACGTCGACGCCGAACACGTCGCTCAAGACGACGGGGGACAAGACGTTGCCCCGGGACTTGGACATCTTCTGGTCTTTGAACATCCACCAACCATGGCCGAAGACCGTGCGCGGCACGGGAAGCTCGGCGGCGAGCAGGAACGCCGGCCAATACACGGCATGGAATCGGAGGATGTCCTTCCCCACGACATGGAGACTGGCCGGCCAGTACCGCGCGTATTGCGCGTCGTCGGACTGGAAACCGGCGCCACTCATGTATCCGGTCAACGCATCGAACCAGACATAAAACACGTGCGCGGGATCGTCGGGAAGCGGCACACCCCACTTGAGCGTGGCGCGGCTGATCGACAGGTCACGCAGGCCACCTCGAACGAAGGAAACGACCTCGTTCCGGCGGGATTCGGGCCGGATGAACTCTGGATGGCGTTCGTAATAGTCAAGCAACCGCGTCGTGAACTCGCTGAGCTTGAAGAAGTAGCTCTCCTCGCGAAACCATTCGGTCTCGCGCCCGCAGTCCGGGCACGCAACCGGCTTCTCCGGCGAGCCCTCGGGCGCGTAAGCCTCGCAGGAGACGCAATACCATCCCGAATATTCGCCCTTATAGAAGTATCCATTGTCCCGGACGCGCCGGTACACTTCGTGGACGGCCTTGTGATGCCGCGGTTCGGTCGTCCGGATCCAGAGGTCGTTGCTGATTCCGATATGCCTCCAGAGATCCTTGTATTCGGCGAACACGCCATCGGCGAGGGCCTGCGGCTCGATGCCGGCGGCGCGGGCCGACCGTTCGATCTTCTGGCCGTGCTCGTCGGTCCCGGTCAGGAATCGCACGTCGAACCCGGCCATGCGCTTGTAGCGGGCGATCGTATCGCACACGATGGTCGTGTATGTCCCGCCCAGGTGGGGCGGCGCGTTCACGTAGTACAACGGTGTCGTGATATAGAACGGCTCGGCCATGGGTCAGTCTCTTTCCTGTTCTTTCTCTGTGCGCCAAGCGCGGACGGCCTTCTCCTGGATCTCCCGGATCGGACGGTCCGTCCGGGATGCGATCCGCGCGCAGTCCTCGAATTCCGGGCTCGCCTTGACGCCGTCTCCGGCGGAGGTGGCGATCTTGACCCGGACGGGTTCTCCTTCAACGTCGACCGTCACCCATGCCCGCTCGAGCACCCGCCGCGAGCAAGGACGGGATCGTAGCCCGATCGTGGTCGTCTCCCGGAAGACACGATCCGAGAGACGCGCCTCATCCTCGAGAGCCGCCATCACCTGGAGAACGTGGCCGGGGCGCCCCTTCTTCATGACCACCGGAACCAGGGTGACATCGAGTGCTCCGGCGGCCATGATTTTGTCCGCGGCGAACGCGAGTTGTTCGGGAGTCATGTCGTCGATATTGGCCTCGATCATCACGATCTGGTCCACGCGGTCCGGCCTGCTGAATTCCGCGTCGGCCTCGCCCAGGACCAGCCGCAGGCAGTTCGGGAAGTTCTCGAAATCCATGGAGCCCGCGCCGTATCCCACACGTTCGATGCGCATTCCGATCGGTCCGAACCGGTCCACTGTAGCGGCCAGGATCGCCGCACCCGTCGGTGTGACCAGTTCCATTTCCACGTGCTTCGAATAAACCGTGGCCCCCTCAAGCAGGTTGGCAGTGGCGGGCGCCGGCACCGGATAGACGCCGTGCTGGCAATGGATGAACCCTCCGCCCACGTTGATGGCGGAACACGCGACCTGATCGATTGCAAGCGCTTCGATGCCGATCGCCGCCCCGACGACGTCGACAATCGAGTCGATCGCGCCGACCTCGTGAAATTCGACGTCGGACGGAGGGAGATTGTGCACCCTGCCCTCCGCGATCGCCAGCTTCTCGAAGATTCCGACAGCCCGCGCACGCACGCGAGCCTCGAGCTCGCTCGACGAAATCATCGCGATGATGTCGGAGGCCCGTCGATGAAAATGGGCGTGCTTATGCTCATGACC
Source organism: uncultured Solibacteraceae bacterium (assembly GCA_964615925.1). Taxonomy (GTDB): domain Bacteria; phylum Acidobacteriota; class Terriglobia; order 20CM-2-55-15; family 20CM-2-55-15; genus JAJEDW01. The sequence goes on along the minus strand of CAZTTI010000351.1, from coordinate 2,160 downwards.
GTGAACGTGATCATGGCCGTGATGATGCTCGACGACGTCGAATTTCGCGGCGTTGACGCCGGAACGCACGACTCGCGAAAGCCGGACTTCGGACGCGGCATCGAAATCCTCGAGCGGCAACTTCGCCAACTCGGCCCGGAGGAAGTCGAAGTCGACGCCGAGATCGATCAGGGCCCCGATGGTCATGTCTCCGCTGACGCCTGAAAAACAATCAAAATAAAGGGTTTTCACTACCGGGCCACCTCGGGGCAAACCCTGATAGTAACTGAACACCAGAGTCCGGAGCAATTTGAGGGCGCCCGAATACGCTATGATGGCCAACTATGCCGAGCGCCGCCCTGTCCCGTATCGCCGACGCCATTCGTTCCACCGCCCGCACGCTCTGGGAAATCGCCCCCCCCGACATCGTTCTGAACCAAACGCCCGGCATCGAATACGGAGAACTGGCCACCCCCATCTGCCTCGGCCTGGCGCGGACCCTCGGGAAAGCGCCGCGGGCGATCGCCGAGGAACTGGTCGCGCACCTCGCCGTCGACGGCGTTCGGAAGATCGACGTCGCCGGCCCTGGGTATATCAACTTCCACCTGGATCGGGAGCGTGTGCTGGGCGACGCGGCCCGGTTGCTCGAGAAGGGGCTTTCACCGGAGTCGGACGCCGGAAAGATCATCGTCGAACACACCAACATCAACCCGAACAAGGCCGCCCACATCGGACACCTCCGGAATGCCGCGATCGGGGACACGTTCGTCCGCGTGCTCCGCTTTGCGGGAAACCACGTCGAGGTCCAGAACGTCATCGACAACACGGGCGTCCAGGTCGCCGACGTCATCGTCGGATTCCGGTACCTCGAAGAAAAATCGGTTGATGACGTCCGCGCCCTGGTCACGGACGATCAGGTCCGGTTCGACTACTACTGCTGGGATCTCTACGCCCGCGTCGGGTCGTACTACGAGAGCGAAGATCCGAACCACGATCTGCGGAAGAAGACCCTTCAAGAGATCGAGCGCGGCAACAACACGACGGCCGAGATGGCGGAGTTGGTGGCCATGACGATCGTCGCTTGCCACCTGGACACGATGCATCGCATCAACGTGACCTACGACGTCCTGCCGCGCGAGAGCGACATCCTGCACCTCGAGTTCTGGACTCGCGCGTTCGAGCTCCTGAAACAACGAGAGGCGATCTTTCTGGAGGCGGAGGGCAAGAACCAGGGCTGCTGGGTCATGCGCGTCGAAACCGATTCGGGAACCGAGGAGAAGATCATCGTCCGGTCAAACGGGACCGTGACCTACGTCGGCAAGGACATCGCGTACCAGCTCTGGAAGCTCGGAGTGCTCGATCGCGATTTCCACTACCGGGAGTTCCGTAGTGAGCCCGGCGGGCACACGGTCTGGGTCACTCAATCCGAACCCGGCTCGGCTGCCCACCCCGCGTTCGGCGGGGGCTCCTGGGTCTACAACGTCATCGACGTCCGCCAGTCGTATCCGCAGACCGTCGTCAAGGAGGGAGTCCGCGTCCTGGGATTCGAGCGCGCGGCCGAACGGTCCGTGCATTTTTCCTACGAAATGGTGGCGCTCACCCCGGCCTGCGCCGAACAGCTCGGCATCGTCCTCGCCGAAGAAGACCGCGGCCGCGCCTATGTCGAGGTCTCGGGAAGGAAGGGACAGGGAGTGAAGGCCGACGACCTCATCGACGCGCTCGGGAAGAAGGCGCTCGGCGAGGTCCGCGTTCGCAACGCCGACCTCGCGGCGGGAGAACAGGGAAACATCGCCCGCCAGGTCGCGGTCGGCGCCTTGCGCTATTTCTTGTTGCGTTTCACGCGCACGGCCGTCATCGCTTTCGATTTCGACGAAGCATTGAGCTTCGACGGAGAGACCGGACCTTACATTCAATACGCGGCGGTTCGCGCGACGAACATCCTGCGAAAGGCGGGAGAAGGCCCCGCGGGCGATTCCGGCGAAGGCGCTCGGGTTGGCGAGCTGCTGGCGGGCCACGACGACATCTGGGACCTGGTGTACACGGCGTCCCGTCTCGACGAGATCGCCCTCCAGGTGGCCGAAAGCATGGAACCCGCCGCGCTCGCGAAGTATGCGTTCCTCCTCGCGCAGAAGTTCAATCTCTTCTATCACTCCTATCGCGTGCTCTCCGAGCCGGATCCCG
>CAZTTI010000350.1:0-5413 GCA_964615925.1 uncultured Solibacteraceae bacterium | reverse complement strand
TCGATTACACATGTAAAAAATGGAGATAAATGGTCGGAAGCCATTGAATCTGCAAGGAATAAGATCACTCAGCACCGGAGGATGATACGCTCGCTAGAGAGGGCCATTCGCGTGTTTTCTCGGAACAGGGATCGTGGCGCGCCTTGGCCCGGGTCTCGGGAATCGTTGGGCAAGGAGCCGTCCTGATGGGCAAAACGGCCCAGTTGGGCAAAGCCTGATCCCGGAAGTCAGAGGGCATTCTATGAAAAACGGGATTTCTCGGACCCGGTTGTCGCATCCTCCCATCCTAATTAATTGATTTTAAACATTTAAGCTTTTTGGTGGCCCGCTTGCTATAAGGGAAGCGGGATGGCTATGCCCGCCGTCCTGACCGGCCCAAACGCGGGGCAACGTGTCCCCGGAGAGTGGTGACGGTGGAGGATCCTTTGAGGCGACCCGCAAGAGGTCGCCCGTACGGCAGGCGGCGGGCACGCGGGAGATCGTGAGGTCGGCCTCACTCCGCGTTGAGGAGAGTTCAGAAGAATCGGGAAACCCCAGGGAAAGACACTCCGCAACCCGATTCTCGAGGGGCCGCGCAAGACCTGGTGGAGGCTTGCGCGGCCCCTTTCGTCTTCCAGCCCCACCCTTTCCGCGTCCTCCAGCGTTCTGTCATACTGTCGATTCGGTGATTCGGCGTGCGAATACGAACACGCGCCCGGTCCCGGGGGGATGTCCCCGGCACGGGCGTAACCACTGGCGCGGTCGCGACGTACTGAATAATGGAGCTTGACCGCGAACTCGTCGTTCGCGCGAAACGCGGAGAGACGGCGGCCCAGGAGGCCCTGGTTTCGCACCTGGCGCCGCTGGTGTTCCGGCTGGCCAGCCGGTTCTTCCGGTCTCGGGAAGACGTCGAGGATCTGGCTCAGGAAGCGTTTTCACGGTGCTTCCTGAAGATCGACCAGGTCCGGCCGGACGCGAACGTGGCGGGTTGGGTTTCGCGTGTCACGATCAACGTCTGCTACGACCGTTTGCGGAAACTTCAGCGCGAAAAGGCCGCGATGGAGCGTTATCTCGCCGAGCCGCGAGAATTCAATCCTCCGGATGCCGACGCTTACGACGACGTTCGCCGCGCCGTGGATCAACTGGATCCGAAGTTTCGGATCCCGCTGCTCCTGAAGGAAGTCGAGGAGTTGTCCGTCGAGGAGATCTCGAACATAATGGGCCTCAGCCAGGCCAACGTGAAGATACGGCTTTACCGGGCCCGCAAGATGCTGGCGGGGGTGCTCTCCAGCCGGTCGAGGACCGATGACCGGGCGCCCCTCGCGGATGGGGAACGAAGACAGTGAGCAACCTGCTACCACGAGAATTCGTCCGGAAGGAACGCGACCGCGTTTTCCAGCCAGAGCCATCGTTCGCCCGCCGCGTCGTGGCGTCGCTCGATCCCATCACCCGGACGTCCGGCTTGTGGTGGGACGACGTTCCATCGTTCGCGCGGTCGATCGTCGCCGTGGCGACGGTGTTCCTTGTAGCGCTCGCAACCATTCATGCGTTCTATCCCGCCCCCCCCCGGATGGGCATTGTCGATGCGTATCTCTCCGCCGAAGCCACGCCGGCCGAAGCCTGGCTCTACTGGGATGAAGATCCGCCGGAGGGACAGGACCTGCTGATCGAAATCAGCGTGGCGGAAAGCCAGTGGAGTTCGGAGTGACCCGTTCCTTCCAGGCCAAGGTCCTGATCTTGGCGGTGTTCGTGGTGGGGGCGTTCACCGGGGCCGTCCTCGGCGATCTGTACAGAACCCGGTTCGCGGGGATCGAAGAACCCGTCCGCGGCGCGCCGGATCAGGGGCGGGCGCGTCCGCCCGGCTTCGAGGCCTTCGAGGACTTCCTTTCGCTTTCCGACGACCAACGCGCGCAACTCGACGAGATCCTGATGAACACACGGGAGCGCTACCGCGAACTGCAGTCCAAGACCCGCCCGATGTACCGCGAGATCACGATCGAGTCGCAGGAAGAGATCCGGGCGATCCTCGACGAGGACCAACTCGAGCGTTACGAGGAGTGGATCGTGACCCTCGACCGTCGCGGTCCGGGGCGCGGTCGGAACGAACGCCAACCCAACGCTCAGTAGCCGAACGATTCCTCCGCGGCATCCCGCCCCGCCCGAGAACATGGACGCATTCAGATACGAGGGAGACGCGCTCTACTGCGAAGACGTTCCGCTCGAAGAGATTGCCGCCCGGAAGGGAACGCCCACGTATGTCTACAGCGAGACGATGCTCCATCGCGCCGTTCGGCGGTTCGATGATGCATTCTCCGGCGTTCCGCACCTGGTCTGCTACGGGATCAAGGCCAACTCCAACACGCACCTGCTCGAGAGGTTCCATCGATGGGGAATCGGCTTCGACGCGGTTTCCGGAGGAGAACTCTATCGCGCGCTGACCGCCGGGGCTCCTCCCGAACGCGTGATCCTGTCCGGGGTCGGAAAGACGAGGGATGAGATCGCGTACGCGCTGGGATCGGACGTCCTCTTCATCAGTGCGGAGTCGAGCGCGGAAGTCCGGACCATCGGAGAAGTCGCCGACGACGGGTCGACCGAGGCGCGCATCGTGCTTCGGACCAATCCGAACGTGGACGCGAAGACCCATCCCTACATCTCGACAGGACTCCGGAGTCACAAGTTCGGGATCCCCGTGGATGACGTGGCTCGAATCGTCGACGAGGTCCGTGGAATGCCTCGCGTGCGCGTCGTGGGGCTCGGATGCCATATCGGTTCGCAGATCACCGATATTGGACCGTTCGAGGCCGCGGCGCGGGAAATGGTGTCTCTCGCGCGTGCCTTGGGCCGGGAGACGCCGCTCGAGTTCCTCGACTTCGGGGGTGGCCTCGGCGTGACGTATGACGGCGAGACGCCGCCGAGCATGGAGGTCTACGCCGAAACGCTGATTCGCCTGACCCGCGGCACGGGCCTCAAGCTCGTGCTCGAACCCGGGCGAATCCTCGTTGGGCCGGCCGGGATCCTTCTCTGCCGTGTCGTGCGGAAGAAGACGCAGGGAGAGAAGAAATTCGTCATCGTCGACGCGGCCATGAACGACCTGATCCGGCCGTCCCTCTACAAGGCGTATCACCAGGTTCGACCTGTGCGTCCCCGCGACGGAGTGGAGGTCGTGGACCTGGTTGGACCGATCTGCGAGTCCACGGACTTTTTTGCGGAAGGACGGGAAATCCCGACGCTCGAACCGGGAGATCTCGTGGCCGTCATGACCGTCGGGGCTTACGGGGCGGTTTTGGCTTCGAACTACAATTCACGGCCGCGCGGCGCGGAGATCCTGGTTCGCGGGAGCGAATACTCCACCATCCGGCGGCGGGAGACCTTCGAAGACCTTATTCGACTCGAACGAGGCTGAGGCCGGCCTCGATCCAGCGCTCCACCCGTCGAGGAAATTCGGGATCCGAGACCAATCCACGGCCCTCGACGGAACCGTCCGGGCCCACGAGGACGAAGCCGCCGGGAGGAGTGTCGAGAACCGAATCCCCCCGGTTTCGCATCGTCGGCAATCCCACCCCGACCCCGCCGGGGTCCAGGGGCACTCCGATGAAGCGGACGCTGTCGGATCCTCGAAACCGCTCATACGTCTCGCGGAACGCCTCGATGTCGTTCTCTCGCAGAACGCCGATGACGAGCGCCGACCCTCGAAAGTCGTCCAGGGACAACAGGTACCCCGCGGGATCTTCCAGCGAGAACCCGGGCCGGTCAGCCGGAGTGGAGGCCGGGGCCGGATCCCCAACGCCTTCGGGTGCATCCTCCGGTTTGGCCCGCTCGATTGGAACTTCATCGGTCTTGTCCGGTTCGGGGTTCCCGGCCAGGTTCGTGCCGTTTCCACCTGGCGTCCAGACCAGGAGTCCCACCATCAGGATCAGTCCTAGAGCGACCCCCACACCGGCCACGGCGGGGCCGGGCATCCACGCCGCTCCTGCCGACCGCGCTCGCCCCGCGCGGGCCGAATCGAGCCGTTCCCGGTAGACGGCCCGAACCAGTGGCTCCACCTCGAGGTGGCTGTTCAACTCCCGGGCGCATTCCGGACACGAATGCCGGTGATCTTCGAGCCGCCGGCGCGCGTCCGGCGGCAGGTCGTTGAACAGATAGGCCTCGACGTTGTCGTCAACCCAGCGGCATGTGGAGTTCTCAATCATTAGCTTTCTTCCCTGCGTGTGTCGGCGGTTCCCGCGATTCCCTGACGCGGCCTCGAATTCAGGCCCTTCTTGAGCCGCTTGCGGCCGTAGAAGATCCGGGACTTGACGGTCCCTTCCGGGATCTCGAGGATGGCCGAGATCTCGGGAATCGTCAGGCCCTCGACGGCCAGCATCAACAGCGGAATCCGAAACTCGTCCGGTAACTCGTCCACGCGGCGCCCCACGTCCATGATCGCTTCGGGCGCGAAGGACTGCCGGGGATCGGCGGCATCGAACGGCACCCGGTGACCCTCGCCGTCGTCCCGTTCCAAATCGCCGAACAACGTCCAGCGCCGGAGAGCGCGGACGAAGCTGCGGCGGTGGTTGATCGAAACGCGGACGACGATCCGAGCCAGCCAGACCCGGATCGGGCAATCGCCACGGAAGTTTCCGAGACCCTTGTAGGCCCTCAGGAGGGCCTCCTGAACGACGTCTTCCGCGTCGTCGACGTTCCGCGTCGAAGCGACGGCAATCTGCATGAGAAACGGCCGGTGTTCCCGTGCGATGGAGTCGAAGTCGATCTGGTTGTCCTCTGCCTCGCCCAAACGCTCGGACTCCCCATCACTAGAGACCCTCGGGGAGAGCGAAGGGTTCATTTCGACTTGTGCTGCTTTTTCGGGACGGGTCGATGAGGAGATCCCACGCACTGGCCGGGGACGTCAGATGGCCGGTTCGAGCCGGCTGAGCTTGTCGCGCACCTGCTCCTGTTCTTCCGGATCCTGGGCGAGTTCCAGCGACCGTTGGTAGGATTCGCGGGCCAGGTCGGTCCGGCCGGTTCGTTCGTAGAGATCACCCAGGTGTTCGTGGAGCGTCGCATCGGTCGACGAGAACATCACCGCCCGCTTCAGGTACTCTTCAGCCAGGTCCAGTTGGTCGAGCCGGTAGTAGACCCACCCGAGGCTGTCGAGGTATGCCCCGTTCGTCGGATCCATTTCCACGGCCTTCTGGATCATCTCGAGCGCTTCCTCGAGCTTCTGGTTGTTGTCGGCCAGCATGTACCCGAGATAGTTGAGGACGGCCGCGTTCTCTCCGTTGATCTCCAGGGCATTGCGGAACGCCGCTTCCGCTTCGCCATGCCGCTCGTGCCGCTCGTGCAACGCCCCGATGAGGAAATAGGTCTGCTCGCGCTGGTTCTCGAACGTCTCCAGCATCTCGTCGAGCAGCGCTTCGGCGGCTTGGATGTCTCCGGCGTGTTCGTGGATGCT
>CAZTTI010000349.1:0-2861 GCA_964615925.1 uncultured Solibacteraceae bacterium | reverse complement strand
CATCGATGACGACGTCGATTGCCGTCGCCTGACCCGCAACCGGGAGCGTGAAGTTCAGCCGTTGGGCGGAACTCGCCCTCAGCGTGACGCCGGTCACCGTCTGAGTCTCGAATCCCGGGAATTCGGCCCGCACCGTGTATTCCCCGGGCTGCATTCCGGCAAAATTATACGCGCCCGACGAGTTCGTCAGGGCGTTGCTTTCGATGCCAGTGTCCTCGTTCAAGGCGAAGACATCCGCGCTCGGAATCAGCGCGCCGTCAACGTCCTCGACCGTCCCACTCAAGGTGGACGTGGCCTGGCCGAAGGCCAGGGTCGTCAGCATCAGCGACAGAAACACCGATGCGACGACGTTAAAACGTCTCATTGTTTTTCTTCCTCCACGAACAAACCGCACCCCTTCCGGCAATTCGGAAGGGAAACGGAGGGTGTACGCATGTATCCTGATCTTCTTCAGACTTCTTCTCGAACGGAATACGTACCAAACTGGCGCCAATCAAATCACTCCGACCAACTGGAGTCAAATGAAATGTCGGCGAAAGATAAATCTTTGTAAAACTTCCGGCCGGGGCCAAAACGCCCGGAGCCAGATCGCGTAGAGTCTTGGATTGGAGCCGTGGGAACGCGGCGTGGAGGAAACATGCGACGTTTTGATGCGGTGGTATGGGCGCTTGCGCTTGTGGCCGTGGGATTCTCACCGGTCGTGGAAACCGGAGCCGCTCAGGATCCGGATGTGCTCCGCGTCGAAACGCGGCTGGTCCTGGTCGACGTCGTCGTTCGGGACGACGAGGGCGCCGTGGGCGGTCTGGACGCCGGCGACTTCCGCATCTTCGACGAAGGACGCGAACAGGAAATCGCGGTTTTCGAATCCACACCCGGCACCGTCGATCCGGCAACGGCCATCGACCTGCCGCCCGGCGTCGCCACCAACCGGCGGGACTGGCGCGGAGCGGTCCCGACGAGTTCGACCGTCGTGCTCATCGACCGGGTGAACACCCCCACGGACGGTCAGACCTACGCCCACGTCCAGCTTCGCGACTTCGTCACGAACTCGGATTCGCTCGAAGGGATCGCGATCTACGAGCTTCTTGCCGACCAGCTTCGCGTCGTGCACGACTTCACCGATGACCCCGCCGAGCTCGCCGATAAGATCGCCGGACTCCAGCCGGAGCACTCCCTGGCGCTGGACAGCTCGAGCGTCGCGGGCGGGTTCGAGGCGGACGCGGGCACGATTGGACTCGACCAGGAACTCGCGAACCTGGTCGGCGGAGGCGGGGGACCCGGGGTCGGCATCGACACGGGGTTCGAACGGTCGAGCGGGGATTATTTCCTCGGTGAACGCATCATGCGCACCGCCGCCGCACTGGAGACCATCACCCATCACCTGGTGGGACTCCCGGGCCGCAAGAACATCGTCTGGCTCTCGGGCCGCTTCCCGTTCACCTACAGGCCGTGGTCCAACAGCATCCTGGTCAATCAGGTCCAACGCCCCGTCATCCAGCAGATCGAGGACACCGGGATCCTCATCAACGAAGCCAACATCGCCATCTATCCAGTCGATGTCCGCGGCCAGTCCGGTCAGGGAGCCGATGTCTCGACCGTCACCGAGAACATCGCCCGTGCGACGGGGGGCCGGACCTTCCGGACCAATGCCGTCGGAACGGCGATCGGCACGGCCCAGTCCGACTCCGAGGTGTTGTACACGCTGGGCTTTTATCCGTCCGAGATCGATGACGACCCCGGATCGCGCAACCTGCGGGTCCAGATCGAAGGCCGCAACGTGGATCTCCTGTACCGCCCGACCTACCACGGGTTCGGCGAAGAAAACGTCCAGCTCGCCGCCGATCCCCTGGAGCTGTTCTCCAGTCCGATCGAGGCCACGGGGATCGGGTTGACGGGAATGTCGGCGCCAGCATCCGACGGGTCCGGTGCCATCGAATTGATCACGCTGGTCGATGTCACCGATCTCGGGCTCACCGAAACCGAAGGCGTCCGGACCGGCGCGCTCGACTTCCATATGGTCTTTCGGGCTCTCGACGACGGAACGGTCTATACGATTCCGAAAGCGGCCTACAACGTCAATATGAACCCCCAGCAGTTCGAGACGGCGCTTCGCACCGGGTTCATCATCCAGCGCAACCTGAACACCGAAGGACGAACCGGACTCGTCCGGATCGTGGTCCAGGACCTGGCCACGGGCAAGACGGGGTCGCTCTCGGTGGGTGTCGGAACGAACTGATATCGAAGAACGATTGCACGGAAAGACAAACCGCATGACGCTCGTGTGGCCCTTCGTCGTCCTGCTGGTTGCGGTTGGATCCCCCGCCGCTCCCGGCGCTCAGGAAATGTCCGCCGAAACCGAGAAGTTCCCGTCGCTTCCGGAGTTCAACTGCGAACCGGGAATGGAATTCTGCAACGAAGCCTCCGAACGGGAAATCGCCGACGTCTTGCGCTACGGACGCGGCGCGGCCTGGGTCGACATTGACGGCGACGGATGGGACGATCTGTTCCTCGCCGACTGCGACGATCGTTGGGGAAGCGGCCGGTACGGCGTTTCCATGTTCTTCCTGAATCTGGGGGACGGGACGTTCCGGCCGGTTCCGGCCACCGAACTCGGCATCGCCGACGCCGACCTCGTCTCCACCTGGAGCGGGTCGTTCGCCGACTACGACAACGACGGGGACCCCGACCTGCTTCTCGCCAATGGCGGATACAGCGGCGTTTCGAACGTCGCCCTGTACGAAAACCGCATCGCGGAAGGTGACGGGTTCGTGTCGGTCACCGAGCAGGCCGGTCTGAGCGTTGCCAACCGCTCGCCCGCGAACTGGTGGGGTTCTTCCTGGGCGGACTACGACAACGACGGC
>CAZTTI010000348.1:0-3502 GCA_964615925.1 uncultured Solibacteraceae bacterium | reverse complement strand
GTTTCGGAAAGCAATCCTTTTTTCTATCTGATTTCCGGGAAGTCAGACCAGATAACGCATCAGGTCCGGACGGTCGTTCAGGTATTCCCCGAAGAAACCCAGGGACTTCATGCGCTCCATGAGAGGTGGGAGCGCGTTCCGGCTCGTCAGCTCGATGCCGACGACGGCGGGCCCGCGTTCCCGGTCGGTCTTTTTCGAATACTGGAAGTGCGTGATGTCGTCCTCCGGACCCAGGACTTCGTTGAGAAACTGGCGCAAGGCGCCTGCGCGCTGAGGAAACCGCACGATGAAGTAGTGCTTCTTGCCTTCGTGGATCAGTGCGCGTTCGCGGATCTCCTCGATCCGGCGGAAGTCATTGTTGCCACCGCTGACAATCGCGACTACGAACTTACCGCGGATGGAGCCCCGAAAATCCTCCAGGGCGGCCGAGGCCAGGGCGCCGGCCGGTTCCACGATGATTCCATGATCGTTGTACATGCGCAGGATCATCGAGCAGATGCGGCCTTCGGGCACCAGCACGACGTCGTCGAGAACTTCCTGGCAAACTTCGAAAGTGCGCTCCGACACGCGCCGGACGGCCGCACCGTCCGTAAACGCATCGATCGATTCCAGCGTCACGACGTGCCCGGCGCGGCGGGCTTCGACCATCGAGGGAGCGCCCGCCGGCTCGACTCCGATCACGCGAGTGGCGGGCGACATCGCCTTGAACCAGCTCCCCACGCCGGCGGCCAGGCCGCCCCCGCCCACCGGCACGAACAAGTAATCGATCGCAGCGGGGGCGTCGTCGAGGATCTCCTTCCCCACGGTCCCCTGCCCCTCGATCACGAGCGGGTCGTCGAAAGGATGGACGAAAATCGACCCGTCCTCGCGCGCCCGCTCGAGGGCCTCGGACTCGGCCTCGTCGAACACGTCCCCGCAGAGGACGATACGAACATGTTCACCCCCGATGGAGCGCACGCGTTCGACCTTTTGCGCGGGCGTCGTCCGCGGCATGTAGATCACGCCGCGGATCCCGAGCTTCCGGACCGCGTACGCGACCCCCTGGGCGTGATTGCCGGCGCTGGCGCAACTGACACCCCGCCGAAGGTCGTCATCGCTCAAGCTCCGGATTTTGTTGTACGCACCGCGAATCTTGTAGGACCGGACGGGCTGGAGGTCTTCCCGTTTCAGATACACCTCCGCGCCGAATTCCGCCGAGAGGTCATCGTCCCGCTCAAGCGGCGTGTGGACGACGATTCCCTGGAGCCGTTGGGCGGCGTCGGCGATGGCTTCCGGTGTCGGACGCCACGTCGATGCGGAGGTGTCCGAATTCATCTAGCTGTGGGTGACCCCCACCTTCGAGCCCGCGGGCGCGCTGGTCGTTTCCCTGGAGGGTTTTGCCGACGCGTCGGGACGGAGCTTGCGGACCTGTTGGCCCGTCCGCCAGATCTCCTCGTTCCCCAACTCGTCGAGCTCCGACTCGAGGCGGGCCCGGTAGTCGTGGCGGCTGCAGGACTCGATGACGATCCGGGCTTCGTTGCCGCTCTTGACGCTTTCGTACAGTTCGTCGAATACGGGTGCGACGGCGTCACGGAACTTGTGACGCCAGTCGAGCGCGCCGCGCTGCGCCGTCGTCGAGCAGTTCGCGTACATCCAATCCATGCCGTTCTCCGCAACCAGCGGCATGAGGCTCTGGGTCAGCTCCTCAACCGTCTCGTTGAAGGCTTCCGACGGGGAATGCCCGTTCTTCCGCAGCGTCTTGTACTGTGCTTCGAACACTCCGGCGATCGCCCCCATGAGCACACCGCGTTCACCGGTGAGGTCGGAATACACTTCGTTCTGGAACGTCGTCTCGAACAGATACCCCGACCCGACGCCGATACCGAGGGAGACCACACGTTCCCGGGCCCGGCCGGTCGCGTCCTGAAAGATCGCAAAGCTGGAGTTCAGCCCTTTCCCAGCCACGAAAAGGCGCCGGAGCGAAGTTCCCGAGCCCTTCGGGGCCACCAGAACGACGTCGACGTCGGCGGGCGGCACGACCCCGGTCTCATCCTTGAACGTCATCGCGAATCCGTGGGAGAAGTACAGACACTTTCCGGGAGTAAGGTGCTTTTTGATCGTTTCCCACAGGGCAATCTGGCCCGCGTCGGAGAGCAGGTACTCGAGGACGGTGCCGCGGCGGGCCGCCTCTTCGATGTCGAAAAGCGTCTCGCCTTCGACCCAGCCGTCGGCAACGGCCTTGTCCCAGCTCTTCGTGCCCTTGCGCTGCCCGACGATGACTCGAAATCCGTTGTCCCGGAGATTCATCGCCTGGCCCGGTCCCTGCACGCCGTACCCGAGGATGGCGATGGTCTCGTCCTTCATCGATTCGCGGGCCTTATCGAGCGGCCACTCGTCCCGCGTGATGACGTTCTCGACGACGTCGCCGAACTTGATCTCTGCCATTGCTTCTGCCTCCGTGTGGGAACCTCAGGACGTTCCCGATTTCATTTGGATTTGATGATTTCCATCCAGTGCGCCCTCACTCGGCGGACGGCTGACCGTCGCCTGTCCGGACCGCACGAATTCCATGACGCCGAACCGCTCCAGGCTTTCGAACAGCTCGCTGATCTCGTCGCTCGTCCCGGTCTTTTCCACGACGACGTAATCGGCGCCCGCGAGCAGGATTCGGGCCCGGCTCCCGGTGACCACGCTTTCGAGCGCTTCTCCACCGCCCACCAGGTCGACGGAGAGCTTGTACAGCGCCATTTCGCGATCAACGGCTTGATCCATCGCGCACCAGGTGGCCTCCAGGACCCCGAGCGCGGAATCAAGTTGTTTCATCGCGCGCCGCACGCGTTCGGCCTCGGCACGTACCACGACGGTGTGCCGATAGGAGTCCCTCCGGCCGGCCAGCGTCGATGCCAGGCTCTCGATTTCCAACCGGTGCCGCCCGAGGGTTGCGACGATCCGCAGGAGCGCATTGGTCTCCGGCTCGGTCACCATCGAGATTGTGAAACGCGAAACCACGTCGTTTACTCCTACTCGAGCCGGATATCGGAAACGGCAGCGCCGGACGGGATCATCGGAAACACGTTGTCTTCCCGGTCGACGACGACCTCGAGGAGAAATGCGGATTCCGACGCCAGCATTTCGTCGATCGCCGGTCCCAGTTCCCCGCGGCTCGTCACCCGGTTCCCCTGCATGCCGTAAGCCACTGCGATCCCGATGAAGTCCGGGTTGACGAGTTCCGTGGCCGAATACCGCCGGGAAAAGAAGAGCTGCTGCCACTGGCGCACCATCCCGAGGTACTCGTTGTTCAGGATCACGAGCTTCACCGGGGTCTTTTCCTGAAAGACCGTCCCCAGCTCCTGAATCGTCATCTGGAAGCCGCCGTCGCCGATGACGGCGATGACGGGCCGGTCCGGGCGCGCCAGGCTCGCGCCGATCGCCGCAGGGAGCGCATAACCCATCGTTCCGGCCCCGCCCGAGGTGATGATGTTGCTGCCTTCGGCGAACTTGTAGTACCGGGCCGCCGCCATCT
>CAZTTI010000347.1:0-4186 GCA_964615925.1 uncultured Solibacteraceae bacterium | reverse complement strand
GGATCTGCAGCAACGATCAGGCAGCGAATCCAACATCGTTTGGGACGGGGGTTCGCCCGCTGGATAAATCCGCCCGCTCAGTTCAACGACCCCAACGTCGGGATCGGGGATAAATGCCGACGACGCAAATCGACTGCCACGTCCGTCGATCGGCGCCCCTGGCATTGGCCAGGAACCTCGGATTCGGCCCCGTCGAACTGCGACGGATCCAGCGATTGCTGAAGGATCATCAAGGACCTCTTTTGGAGAAATGGCATGCGCGATTCGGAAGTTAAGCCGGGTGAACGCGTAAAGGACGTTCAGGTCTCGGACGACACGATTGCCGTGGACTTGGTTGACGGGCGAACGATCGTGGTGCCGCTTGCCTGGTATCCGAGGCTGCTTGACGCCACGGTGGAGCAGCGACAGAATTGGGAGCTGAGCGGAGCGGGGTACGGTATTCACTGGCCGGACATCGATGAAGACCTCAGTACGGAAGGGCTTTTGAGAGGTGCACCCGCGGCGCCTGAAGCAGTCCCACTCCAAGAATAGCTGCCGAATAACACGCTGGAACTGACGCGCTTCGCGGCGAAGCTCAGGGTTCCGTTCTTCGTAGGCATTCCTCAGCCGCGCGCATAGAATGCGCGTAGATTCGACTCACCAACCTTCGACAGGGAGTTCCCATGAAACGCTCGATCACCCTGACCGTCGTCTTGCCGCTCCTTCTTTCCCTCGGTTGCACGGCCAACGATGCCCTGCAGGATGTGGCCCAGGAACCGGGGCAAACAGGCGAAGAGACCGTGCCGGACGCGGTTGAAGCGGATCCCAGGCACTATACGACCGAGTTCGAGAACGATGCTCTGCTCGTGATCCGGATCGCCTACGGCCCTGGCGAGCGAAGCGTGATGCACGCGCATCCGGCCAATTGCGTGGTGTTCCTGACCGACGCGCGTTTCACGATGACGCCGCAATCGGGCGAGGCAACGACGAGCGAGGATACACGCGGGACCGTCGCGTGTGGCGACGCCGGTGTCCATCTTCCGGAAAACGTCGCGGATGCGGAGGCCGAGGCCATCATGATCGCGTTCAGAGACCGCGAAACGTTTGATGCCGGTGCGGCCGGTCCGCCGGTCACGGGGTACTCCGACGTGCCGGACGCGGTGACCGCCGACCCGGAGCACTACACGGTCGAGTTCGAGAACGACCTCGTCCGCCTGGTTCGCATCCGGTATGGCGTGGGCGAGGCCTCCGTCATGCACGCGCATCCGGCCGGATGCGCCGTCTTTCTCACCGAACAGAGCGCGCAATTCACCATGGCCGACGGGGCCGTATCGGAGGCCAGCGATCAGCCAGGGGATGTCACATGCGGCGCCGCGGAAGTGCACCTCCCGGAGAACACGGGGACCGAGCCTTTCGAGCTCATCCTTGTGGAGTTGAAGAATCGGGAGACGTTCTGAAAGCGCGGAAGGTCCTGTTCTGGGCGTCTTGGCACGCCCATCGTCAACACAAGCAGTTGGGTTCACCTGATCGCGCTGGCCGAGTGACCTGCTCACCGATGAAAGTGCCGCAGCCGTTGTTCCTCTCCGCGGTTCGTATCGCGCCTCGGATTTCGAGTCTGAGCGTTACCGGAAGGGCCCCCTCGATTGAACTTCGCAGGTTCGGGGGATACAGTGGGCCTTCACCGTAACCGCGAACCTTAATCGATTCAGGAGATTCAGGAATGGGGCAGATGATCAAGCTGACGGCCAGCGACGGGCACGTTCTGGAGGCCTACAAGGCCGAACCCGAGGGGAAGCCACGGGGAGGATTGGTCGTCCTCCAGGAGATCTGGGGCGTCAACAACCACATCGAGAGCGTGACTGACGGATTCGCCCGGGAGGGATATCTGGCGGTGGCACCCGCCCTTTTTGACCGCGTCGAGCCCGGCATCATCATGCACGAGTACAACCCGGAGACGATGCAGAAGGGGCTCGACTACAAGAACCAGGTCGATCAGGACAAAGCCCTCCTCGATATCGGCGCGGCGGTCAAAGAAGCCTCCCGTGCCGGGAAGGTGGGAGTGGTCGGCTACTGCTTCGGCGGCCGGATGGCCTGGCTCTCGGCATCCCGCGTCGACGGGGTCGCGGCCGCGGTTCCGTATTATGGGGGCGGCATCCCGGGCCTGGCTTCGGAGAAACCGCGTTGCCCCGTGATGTTGCACTTCGGCGAGAAGGACTCCATGATCCCGATCGACCAGGTTGACGAGTTCCGGAAAGCCCATCCGACGCTCCCGATCCACATCTACAACGCCGACCACGGGTTCAATTGCGACGCGCGGGCGTCTTACGATGCGGAATCGGCCCGGATTGTCCGCGAGCGGACGCTTGAATTTCTGGGCGGGCACGTGGGCTGACGCGATATGATGCGGTCTTTCCAGCGGAGGAAACAGATATGACCTTCTCGAGGACTTCGACGTTCCGTCTGGCGCTGGTCGCCGCGATCGTCGTGACGATGGCGCCGCTTTCCCTCGCGCAGCGAGGCCGCGGAGGGTTTGGCGGCCAGCAGGATCCCAACCTTCCCGAAGAACCGACCGCCGTCAATCTGCCGGCGATCAGCGGTCCGGTCACGAACCCGGGCACGATGTACCCGTCGGTGCAATCGCTGCCTCCGGGGCTGGGCCTCGATCATTACGAATACGAAGCGCTGGAGTACTTCGTCGTAGGGACCGCGGCCGGTGAACCGTACAAGACCCGCATCGTCGTCCGCAAGCCGCGGAACGACGACGACTTCAGCGGCCTGGTCTTCGCCGAGGCCATGCATCCCAGCGGAAGCACCCACATCTTCGAGTTCACATCGCATTACTCGATGGACGCGGGCCACGCGTCGCTCGAAGTCGTTGTCTCGGGATTGAATCACCTCACCGACCACAACGCGTCCCGGTACGAGGGCGTGAGCGTGTCCAACGCGCAGGTGTCCGAAGTGCTCGCCCAGGTCGGGGCCCTGATCAAGGAAGGCCCGTTGAGCCCGCTGGCCGGTCTCGAAGTCCGCAAGATGGTCCTCGGCGGAACGTCGGCAACGGCGGCGATCCTGATCCGGTACCTTCCGGCCCACGGCGTCTACCGGACTCCCAGCATGGAACGGATCTTCGACGGTTTCATGCCGCATTCGAACGGTTCCACGATACAGAACGTCGACGTGCCCATCGTCCATGTGCCGACGATGAACGAGGTTACGACCGGGAACGTGCCGACACGCCAGGACAGCGACGAGCCGGGAAGTCAATACCGGCTCTACGAGTTTGCGGGCATGACGCACGTCGACATGCGCGACAGCGTGCGCTTCCAGCCGGATGACCCGTGTGCCAATCCGAAGACGCTGTTCCCGTTGCAGGCGTATCTTTCGGTCGCGCTCAATCATCTCTTCCAGTGGGTGGACGAAGGCATCGTTCCGCCGCGCGCCCCGCGCGTCCTGCTCGATCGAAATACGGAGAACGACGGCTCGATGATGGCCCTCGACGCAAACGGAAATCCGGTCGGCGGCGTCCGGAATCCATACGTCGACGTGCCGACGGCCACGAACGGCGTGCCCAACCGCGGCGCAGCCGTGCTTCCCCCGAACCCGGGCGACTACATCCGGGAGGGCGGCCTCGCCGCCGCCAACCAGATGTGCGGCCTCGGCGGCTACCAGCTCGCCTTCTCCCCCGAGAAGATGCGCCAAATCTACGGCACACCGGCCAACTACGTCCGTCAGGTTCAGGCCAAGCTGGACGAGATGGAAGCCGCGGGATGGTCGCTGCCCGTGTATCGGGAGATGATTCTTTCCGACGCAGAGAAAGTAGATTTCTGACCGAATCCTGATCCGTCTATCCCCCGGTGGTTTGATGCAATCCACCGGGGCTCTCCCTATCTCCTCCGATCCCGAATCTGCGGACTTCCTCCGAGTGGCATGAAACAACCCGCATCGAGAACGCCTTGAGAATCGCGGATCACTCGGGCGAAGGTCTCCGCCGGGCCGTCTGCCGCAGCGCCGTGCTGGCTGGCTCCCTATAGGAGCTTCTTGAATTCGTCCGGTGTGAGCCCGGCATCTCGAACGATGCCGCCCATCGTGTACGCGTTGACCGGGTTGTGCCTTGGAATCGTGAGGATGCGCTGCCCATCGCTCAAAACGAGATGTCTGCCCTGGCTGACAACCCGAAAGCCCACTTTTTCCAAGGCCCGAACCGCTCGGA
>CAZTTI010000346.1:0-5336 GCA_964615925.1 uncultured Solibacteraceae bacterium | reverse complement strand
GCGAGGAACGCGAGCACTTCGAGGCTCTCGCCCAGATCTCGAAGTTCAACCCCAGGAACAAATAATCCCGCTCAGGGAACGAACGGCAGCGAAACGACCGTGGCGGTTGCCGGCCCCTCGCCCACCAGGAACTCGTTCCCGATATCCTGGTTCCCGTGCCGGACGTACCCGAATGCGATTACGCCGCCGGCTTCGGAAGAATAGGCGGCACGCGTGAGGAACCCGGCCTCTTTCCCTCCGCGGGAAAGCGCCGTGCCTCGCCCGGGCAGATCGCGCACGTCGGCGCCGACGTCTCCCCCGCCGACGTCTCCCCCACTGAGGCGCAAACCCACCAGGTGACGGTTGACGTGGCCGATGTACCGAATCTTGGCAACGACCTCCTGACCGATATAACACCCCTTCTCGTAGTCGATTCCCCACCCGCCGAGTTCGGAGAGAATCGTGTTCTCGTCGACGTCCACGCCGTAGATCGGAAGTCCGGCTTCGAGGGAGCGGCGGGACCACTCCGATTCGTCTCCGCGCGCGATTCCGGCCGACTCGAGCGCGGCGGCCAGTTCAGCAGCTTGGGGGGAGGGCACGGCCACGTCGTATCCGAACTCGCTCCGAACGATGCGCGTCCGGCCGATCTGCCGGTGATCGCAAAGCCGGTTGGCCCAGTCGAGAGATTCGCCCAGCACCTGTTCGAGGCGCATACGGGATTGGGGCCCGGCGATCGCGAACGTCGTCCAATCGGGCCCACAACTCCGGATCTCGGCGTCCTCCATGATGAGGAGCCGGTCCAGAGCCGCCACCAGTTCGTCGATGTCCTGATCCGAAGCGATCCAGAGGCGGTCCTGGTCGGCCAGGATCCGCAGGAGGCCCACAACTTTCCCCCGGGCGTTCAGGTGCGCGGCGTCACACCCCTGTCCTGGGGCCAGTCTGCTCACGTCGTTGGAAACCATTCCCTGGAGCCATGCGACGCGGTCCGGCCCGGTGACGCTCGCCCAGCGGGTTGGACGAGGCATGAAGGAGGTGGGCGAAGGCTGGGGATTCTCGGCGGGCTCCCTCCGGCTCATTGGGCGCCCGAGCCACCGCCGCGTGAAGACAGGGACGAGAGCGTGTCCACGAACCGCTGGGCCGCTTCGGGAATCGACTGCGACTGGTCCAGAAGGATGCTCCGCGCGGTGACCGGGCGTCCATAGAGGCTCTGGTTCGCATCCCGGTCCGGCTTCAGCACGCCTCCCTCGAACGACAACCCCGCGAATACCCCTTTGCTGCGCGCATAGGTGAGGATCTCTGCACCGAACGTCGCGCTGGTCTCCGCGGAAATACCGCGTCCGATGGGACCGGCTGCGACCGACGCATCGGCGCCCAGGGTGAGTTCGTCGTCGAGCAGTTCCTGGACGCTCTCGAACGTCATGAACAACATCAGCACGTCCGTGGACTGTCCGCCGATCTGCAGCCCGAAGCTCCCGCCCCCGAGCGACAGCATCGACGGCGCTCCCCAGGGCCCTTCACCCTGGCTGGTCCGGCAGATCAGGAATCCCCTTCCGTACCGTCCGCCGAAGATGAAGGCCGCGCGAACGACGCCCGGCACGACACCGACGCACTCGGCGTTCTCCAGGAGATTCTGCGGTATGCCCCCGTCGGCGGCCGCGGCCATCTCCTCGAGCAATTTCGTCCCTTCCCAGAAGCGGTCGGCGACCTTCTGCTCCACCTGAGCCCACGCGGGGGCCGCGCCCAATCCCCCGGCAAGGACGCACAGAAATCCGATCGACAGAAGCCGGATTGCGGTTGTGTTCACGCTTCCCATGGTTTCCTCCGTATTTGCCCGTACAGGACAGACCTCTTCCAGTATGCGTCTTTCAGTCTAGGACCGCGAATCGACAGGAAAGGTCCACGACGGAGTCCTACGGCCGGGTAAGGATCGAGATGACGTGTTCCTGGATCGGACCACCCGTCACGCGCGGTCCGTCTTCAGCGAGGTAAACGTCGACCTCGCTGCGCACGCCGAACTCCCCCTTGAGGTACACGCCGGGCTCGATCGAAAAACAGGTCCCCCGCATCAGCCGGCGGTCGTCCCTTGTCTCGAGGTTGTCGATGTTGGCCCCGTTCCCGTGGTCTTCCTCATGGATGGAATGTCCCGTGCGATGGATGAAATAATCCCCGTATCCTGCTGTTTTTATGCTATTTCTCGCCGCGTCATCGACCTCCCATCCATGGAGGGTCCCGGAGAGTCCCCGCGTCCGGACCAGGTCGATGGCGGCGTCCCGTCCCGCACGAACGACCTGGAAGATCTCTTCGTGGCGCGCCGGAACCTTCGGGCCGAGGAATCCCGTCCACGTGATGTCGGCGTAGACCGATCCCGGGTCCGGGCGTTTGGCCCAGATGTCCAGGAGCAGGAAGTCTCCGGCCCGGATCGGCGCCGTCCGGCCCTCGGCCGGCGCGTAATGCGGATCGGCGCTGTGGGCGTTGACCGCAACGATGGGGCGATCCGACGAGATCAGGCCCCGGGATCGGAACTGCTGCCAGATGAATTCCTGGATCGCGTATTCGTCGGTCTCGCCGGCATCGCCGACCCGGCGCCCCACCTCGGAGAACGCGACGTCCACGATCTCCCGAAGGTGATGCGCGGCATAGAGGTGGCTCTCGAGCTGCTCTTCGCTCCACACCGCCTCGAAGACCTGCACGAGATCGGCGGAGGAAACGACGTCGATCCCGAAACTGCGAACCAGTTCAACGGTCCCCGCGTCAACGCGCGAGATGTATGGAATCGCGTTCATCGGGGAATATTGCATCGCGATCCGCCGCGCGTCGCCCAGGGCCGACTCGAGTTCGGCGTGGAGCTGCTGCCAGGGGAGGTAGGTCCGTTGTTTTCCGGGCAGACGATCCAGGGCGTGGGGCTCGATGACGTGAACGACCTTCTGCGGCTCGCCGGCGGCGGGCACGAAATACGCCCAGCGGCGCGTGGCGATCTCGGAACGATCCAGACCCAGAACGTTGAGCGCGATCGGGTCGCTGCCGCGAAAGCTGTAGAACAGCCAGCCGTCGATCCCTTCGGCCGAAAGCGCCTTTTGAATCTCCTCGATGCGGTGTCGGCTCATCGTCGGGACCTCATTGCGGAATACCTGCACTTGTTGAAAACATCCATGTTGTCCGTCAGAATACCCCTTTTTTCGGCGCGTTCCGAGACTGGCAGGCTCGAAGGAGAAAGCGAATGGATCGAGAAGGTGTGCGACAAGGCCTTGCCGCAATCCCGAGTGGCGTGTTCGTCGTCGCGGCTGAATACGATGGAAGGCGGAGCGCGGTCCTGGCGTCGTTCGTCCAGCAGTGCGCATTCGAGCCGCCCGGCATCACCGTGGCCGTCAACGTGCGCCGGCCCCTGCTCGGAGCCATCCTGAACTCGGGGCGCTTCTCGATCAGCACCATGACGAACGAGAGCAAGGACTCATTGCGCCGTTTCTGGAAAGGCACGCCCGACGGCGAGGACCCGTTCGAAGGCCTCGAAACGGTCACGTTCGAGACGGGGCTCCCGATCCTCAAGGACGCGATCGCATTTCTCGAGTGTTCCCTGGAGTCCTCCGTCGACTGCGGAGACCACGTCATCTGCGTCGGGCGCGTCCTGAACGGCGGGCGCCTCGGCGCGGGAGAACCCATGGTCCGTGTCCGCAAAGACGGATTCGAGTACTGAAGCGGGCCGAATCCGGCGAATGGAGGAAGGGCGCATGCACGATGGAAGGCACGGAAAGCACCGGCACCTGGCCGGGAAGAAGATCGACCCGCCCCCGATCGACGGCACCATGTCGCTGGTCGACCTCGTCGACCAGACATTCAACGCGTACAACGCCGCCCGGTTCCGCGAAGCGTGTCACCTGTACACGAAAAAGATGCTGGCTGAAGACGTCATCGTCGGGATGAGCGTATCCGGCGCCCTCACGCCGGCCGGACTCGGAATGGCCGCGATCGTTCCTCTCATGCAGGCCGGTTTCGTCGACTGGATCGTTTCCACCGGAGCGAACCTCTACCACGACATGCACTTCGGGATCGGGCTCGAGATGCGGAGGGGCTCGCCTTACGTCGACGACCGCATCCTGCGCGAGGACGGAGTGGTCCGTATCTACGACATCCACTTCGACTACGAGGTTCTGCTCGAGACCGACAACTTCATCAAGCAGGTCGTCACCGAGGATGAATTCCAGGCGACGATGAGCTCGGCGGAATTCCACTACCGGCTCGGCCGCTACGTCCTCGAACGCGAACGCGTCCTCGGAATCCGCAACAAGTCCCTGGTCGCCGCGGCCCACGAGTGCGGAGTTCCGATCTACACATCCTCTCCGGGAGACAGCTCGATCGGCATGAACGTGGCGGCATGTGCCCTCGTCGGAAACAAGCTCCTCATCGACGTGAACGCCGACGTGAACGAGACGGCCGCCATCGTCTACAGTGCCAAGCTCGACCACCTGAAGAGCGCGGTCCTGCTGGTGGGCGGAGGGTCGCCGAAAAACTTCATCCTCCAGACCGAGCCGCAGATCCAGGAAGTCCTCGGGCTCGAGGAGAAAGGTCACGAGTACTTCCTTCAGTTCACCGACGCACGGCCCGACACCGGCGGACTATCCGGAGCGACCCCGGCCGAGGCGGTGAGCTGGGGCAAGGTCGATCCCGACCTGCTCCCCGACGCCGTGGTTTGTTACGTGGATTCGACCATCGCCCTGCCGCTCTTGACGGCGTATGCGATGAACCAGCGCGCGCCCCGGCCACTCCGCCGGCTCTACGACGGGCGGACGAATATGGTCCAGCGCATGAAAGACGCGTTCGAGAGCCGATTCACTCCCGAGTCGGATCCACGGGAGATCTGACGCGGGTCAGACAGAGTACATCGCCAGACCGGAAAGCAGCTTCGGGAAAAAATCGGTCGACTTCTGGGGAAGCACGCCCCCTCCCAGGGCGATGTCGCGCACCTGATCGAGACGCGTGGGGTTCAGAAGGAATGCCGCTTGCGCGCCGTTGGAAACCAGGCCGACCGCGTCGTCGAGCCCCCTCACGAACTTCAGGAACTTCCCCGATTGCACGTCCGCGGCCGAGATCCCCAGACACTTCTCGAAAACCAGCCGGTGCAACACGACCACGTCGAGGCGGGCCTCGTCGGCGGATACGTCATCGACCATCGCGGGAAGGTCGACTTCGGGGCGGAGTTCGAGAAGAACGGGGCCCTGGCCGGCGATCTGGACTCCGATCGCAACGCCTCCCGCGCCCCGCGCCTCCAGTTCTGAAGCCAGCGATTCGGGTGCGACCGCCGTGATGCGGAAGTACGGCCCGACGGCCTCGGAAAACCCATCCGGTGAAAACTGCTGCCCCAA
>CAZTTI010000345.1:0-3067 GCA_964615925.1 uncultured Solibacteraceae bacterium | reverse complement strand
GCTCGAAGAAACGGCCCTCATGCTCGCGGCCCGGGCTGGAAGTGCGCGACTCGTGCGCTCGTTACTGGAGGCCGGAGCCTCGATCGATGCCCGGAACGTGGCCGGATGGACGGCCTTGATGCTGGCCGTGCAGGATCCTCTGAACACGACCGTAGTTGATGCCTTGATCGAGGAGGGCACCGAGGTGGACGCCCGCAACGACGGCGGGTGGACGGCGCTTGCGATTGCGGCCAACCATGATTCGACCGACATCGTCCGGCGACTTCTCGACGCCGGTGCCGATCCGGATGTTCGGAACGATGAAGGACTCACGGCGCTCGATATCGCGATCGCGGAGGATCATTCCGACGTTGTCGCCGTGCTTCGCGGCGACAAGTGAATCGGTTTCCGCTTTCGATCAAGCCCGAGTTGCAGTTGGATTCCGCGAATTGCAAAGATAAGCCGGGCCCGTCAGGAGGAGTCGTACCAGGTCCGCCTGTCGGGCCGCTCCACTCTTTGCGAGTGCCGCATTAAGCTGAGAGCGCGCGGTGTGATGCGATACACCGGCCTGGACGGCGTATGTTTTCAAATCGGTTCCTTGGCCCACCGCGCGTGCCACGCGAGCTTCGGCATCGCTCAATCCCCACGCTTCCCGCATGATCTGCTGGGCGGACCGTCCGAGTTCCACCGACCCGTCGGCAAGCCCGATCAGGCATTGGCGACGACCCCGCCAGTCGCGCCGCCGCACGAAGACAAGCAATCGTTCCGCGTCGTCGACGCGATCGAGTCGGGCCAGAGCGCTTTCGTGTTCCTCGTCGAGAACGCGACTGAGCGCGGCCTCCAGGTCGGCCTGGTTTCCGTTTCCCCACGCTCGAAGTCGCGAGTCCTGGAGATCGAGGATCGAGCTTCGTTCCAGCAGACGCTTCCCCGAAGCGTTCACATGGATCGCGCAGCGGCTGCGGTCCAGTAGAGCGAGCGGGCCGCTGAACAGGTCGAGCCAGTCTCCTTCCCCAACCCGGCGGGGTGGACCCCCGTTTGTCGTCGGAATGAGCATCGCAGATTCGCTCGTCATTCTGGCTGACGCGTCCATTCCGAGTCCTGAAGCCGTTCTGAAGATTCTCTGAATCCAGCCCTTGCGAACCATAACCGTCTATCCATCTATCGCTTGGCACTGTTTTCGTTGATCGCGGATTCGGGGCGTGGTACACACTCGGCGTTTCCAAAACTCTGGGATGGCGTCGTCCGGGGCAGACGCGGTGCCATCATCGGGCGGTGCCGGCGTGGTCTCGGCCCAAAACGAGGAGAGATTGATCTCGATGCGTTCCCACCTCATTCTGAGCACCGCCTTCTGGATCGCCCTGTTCGCGTTCAACGCCGTCGCGCAGGCAGTCCTTCCGGATCCGAAGCGATCCGAACAGGCGGAAGAGCCCGCCGAATCCGGAGAGTCTTCGACAGAAAATTCAGGGGGAGACCGGTTGGATTCGGCGAGCGCGGGTGAGGTCCTCACGAACGAGGTCGTCACGGCATTACCCCTCGTGGATGGCGATGTCCTGAGTCTGATCAAGGTGATGCCCGGCGTCTACGGAAATCCAGGGGAGCTGAACCCGATCCAGTCCTTTGCCGGAATCAGTGGCCATTACGTGAATACGGTTCGCGACGGTTTGAGCGTCAGCTCTGGGCAATACCCCCTGGGTGTCTTCAGCGAAACGGTCATCAATCCGGAGCTCGTTGAAGAAATGCGCGTGATCGTAGCGCCCGTCGACGCTGAATACGGCCGCGGGAACGGGCAGGTGCAGATTCGGACGCGCTCGGGGACCGACACGTTTCGCGGCGAAGCCGTCTGGCGCGTCCGCAACTCGGCCCTCGATGCCAATACATGGGAGCTCAACCGGAATCCGGGAGCCCCCGCCCCCTCCGCTCTCGGGGGCGATTCCGCCCAGCCGGACTGGACGAACCAGCACCACTTCACGCTGAGCGGAGGGGGGCCGGTTGTTCGAAACCGCACGTACGTTTTCGCGCTCTGGGACCAGCAAATCCATGCCGCGCGCGAACTCGTGGAGACCGAGGTCCTGACCGATGCGGCCCGGAACGGCGTGTTTCGTTACATGGACGGATGGGCGAGCGGCCATGCGGCGTCCCCGACCTCGGGCCAGACGACGGCCGCGGTCGACTATTTCGGAAAGCCTCTCGTCCCTGTAACGAACCCGAACGGCAGCCCTTACTCCGGACAGGGCCTCATGTGCTTCAGCGTTTTCGGCGAGTTCAAGGCCGACGGGACGCCGTTCACCCCAGCCGATTGTCCCGGAGGAACGATCGTGTC
Organism: uncultured Solibacteraceae bacterium; assembly: GCA_964615925.1. Classification (GTDB taxonomy): domain Bacteria; phylum Acidobacteriota; class Terriglobia; order 20CM-2-55-15; family 20CM-2-55-15; genus JAJEDW01. The sequence continues at coordinate 768 of CAZTTI010000345.1, read as the reverse complement.
TTCGATCGACCGGACCGGCATGCCCTGGTGGGATCCCAAGCGGCCCTCGGCCGATCCGACCGGCTGGACGTCGCGGTTCATCGACATCATGCCTCCGGCCACCGACTTTACGGGTGGCGATGGACTGAATACGGCGATTCATCGCTGGGTCCGGGGCGGGAATGGAACGGGACCGGATTTTGCGACCTTTTTCGGAACCAATCCGGTGTCCACCCGCAAACAGTTCAACGCCAAGGTCGACCACCGCGTCAACGGCGGGAACCAACTGACCGTCGGAATCACGATCGAACGAACGGTAGGGGGAACGACGCTGTCCAACTGGCCGAACGGGTTCCACGGTGTCACATCCCGCCGGCCGTCGACCGCGACCATAAACTGGACCGCATCGCCTTCGCCCCGAATCCTGAGTGAGTTCCGCTTCGGGATGATCCGGAGCCGGAGCGAAGTTCGCCAGGCTTGGGACAGTCCGGACGAGGCCACCCGCAACGCCGCGCGGGAATTCTGGGTCGAGAATGAGTCCGGTCAGCAGGCCGTCTTCTATCCTGCCGGCTTCTCAGAAGAGGATTCCCCGTTTCCCGGGCGCAGGACCCTCCGGGACGCCTACACGATGGTTACGATCGGGGAGACCTTGAGTTGGATCCGGAACGTGCACTCCGTGAGATTCGGAGGCGAGTTGCGTCTCGCCCGGTCGAAACAGGCAATGGGATCGCCTTTGAATTCGTCGATACCGGTTGTCCGCGGTGGAGCCGGGGGGCAACCCGCCTTCGG
>CAZTTI010000344.1:0-2687 GCA_964615925.1 uncultured Solibacteraceae bacterium | reverse complement strand
GACGCCGGAGGGAGGGAACTCCAACCCATGCCGGTGCGGATTCGCCAAGGGGATGCTCAGCAGTCGGAAAGGCCGACCCTCCTCGGGATTGGCTTCGAAGGCTTCCGTCTCCCGTTCGACGATGTCCACGGTTTCATCTCGACCGGCGAGCCCTCCGATCAGCAGAACCGTAGGCTGGGTCGCGGATGCACTCTCCACTCCGATCGCTTCGATGCCCACACCGGCCTCGGTCAGCCCGATCGTCCATCGATCGGCGCCCGAGACCGGGAGAATGAACAGGAGGAGGACGCCCAGCAAGCGGCAGACGAAAGAAAAGCGGGAGCATCCCAGGTCGTGCGTTTTCATCTCGAACCACCTCCACTGGACCAGCGGTCGCCCGCTCAACGATCCTTGCGTCGAACTGCGACGAAGGTCCATCCGCACGGCGCGTTGCGGCATAACGAACCGCGTTGCGCGCGGAATTTACCTTTCAAGCATCAGCCCGACGATGGCGACAAGTATGGTGACATGCCGACCAGCCACGTGAACTGCCGCGACATCTTTCGATCCAGGTCTACCTTCTGGTCAACGCGGCCGATGGACGCGTGAAGGCCTTCGAATCCTCGCGTATGCTCTTCCACGCTGCCTTCCAGATAGGACAAGCGTTCTTCTACCGATGGTGGCACCAGGAATACCTCCGCAATTATAGCCAACGACGGGCGACGGCCTCAAAAGATCCCATTGCGCGGCACGTTCGATTGCACGTCGGATGCCGTACACGTTGTCCCTTGTTTCGGAGAGATGGTTCGGCCAGACCACCCAAGAACCGGCTGGAGAAGGTCCGTGAATCGTGGACAATGCCGACTCTCCGCTCAGGGTCGGCGAGAAAGGCAGTGCAAAGACGTCTCCAACGATGCGGGTGACTGCTCGAACAGATAGATAGGGATTCGAAAATCCGGTTTCGGGCGATCGAGCGACTGTCCGATTCCTCAAATCGCGATTTCGAAGGTACGGGCCAATCGAAACGTGATCGAGCTAATTCACGGCGCGCACCGGAAGCCCGGCGGGATCCGCCCGAGAGAACAACATACCAAGAACGACTGAGACAGAGAGAGCTTGTCCGCTCCCGACTCGTGTGATTACATCAACGGGCTTCCGCCTTTTTTCGGGTTTCGCGGCGCCACTCGGAGGGACCATGCGGGACCGGAGGTCGTTTCTAAAATCGCTGGGACAACTCGCGGCGTGCGGGTTGGTCACCGCCCGTACGGGAACCGCCGTCATTCAGGAGCCCGGCCGCCGGCAGATCTCGATCGCCGGACGCCGCGTTCCGGTGGTCGACATTCACGCCCACTGTGTCTTCCCCGACGCGGCCACGATGATCGATGGGACGCCGCTGGCCGGCCGGGCCTTTCCCCAGGCATGGACGCTGGGCCCCGAAAGGATCGGCGTGATGGACGCGCGCGGTATCGACATCCAGGTTCTCAGCGTCAACAACTATTGGTGGTACGAGGCGGACGCCGGTCTGGCCACCGACATCGTCCGGCTTCACGACACCCAGCTTGCAGCCTGGTGCCGGATGTTTCCCGGCCGGTTCGTTGCGCTGTCCTCGGTGGCGCTTCAGCACCCCGATCTGGCGGCCGAGCAGCTCGAGTACGCCGTCGGCGAGCTGGGGCTCCGTGGCGCGTCCATCGGGGGGCACGTCGGTGGCGAGCCGCCGTCGTCCTCGCGCTTCGATCCCTTCTGGGCCCGCGCCGAAGCTTTGGGCGTTCCCGTATTCATGCACCCGAACGGCGCCGGCAACGTCGTCCGCGACGGCGGCCTCGCGGGCCGGGGCGATCTGGGAAACATCATCGGGAACCCGCTGGAGACCACCGTGTTCCTGACGCACATGATTTTCGACGGCACGCTCGACCGGTTTCCCAGGCTTCGGGTGTGCGCCGCGCACGCCGGTGGGTATCTGCCATCGTATCTGGGCCGGACCGAAGTCGCCTGCGACGTCCGGACCAACGCGGAATGCGCCACCCGGCGCCGGCCGTCCGAATATCTGCAAGATCAGATCATGGTCGATTCCATGATCTTCTCCGAGGAAGGACTGCGCCATCTCGTTGCGGAGACCGGTCCGGGTCAGGTGGTCTACGGCTCCGACATTCCGTTCGACTGGCCGGATACGATCGATCTGATCCTCGAGGCGCCATTCCTGGACGACGCGGACAAGGCCCGGATCCTTGGCGGCAACCTGATCACGCTGCTCCGGATCGAGGTGTGACCTGGGAGGTCCCGTGAAACGTGTCGCAATTCTGCCGACTCTGACTTTAGGGCTCGGGTGTCTTTTCGCCCATGCGCAGTCCACCATCGAACCCGCGCAATGGACTCCTGACGAGATTGTCTGGAACACGCCTCCCTCGGGGGTCGAAGTGATCGACCTGGCGGGAGACGACCAGGAGGCGGGCTTGTACGCCTACCGCGTCCGGTTCCCGGAGAGCTTTCGGAACCAGCCCCACTTCCACCCGGACGACCGGATCGTGACCGTGATCTCGGGGACGCTCGAGATGGGCTACGGAGAGTCGTTTGACGAGGCGACCCTTAAGGCCTTGCCCGCCGGCAGTGTGTGGACCGAACCGCGCAATCAGCCCCATTTCGTCTGGGCGCGCGATGGCGACGTCGTCATTCAGGTCATCGGCAATGGCCCGTCGGGAACGACCCAGGTC
>CAZTTI010000343.1:0-3234 GCA_964615925.1 uncultured Solibacteraceae bacterium | reverse complement strand
CGGCCGCATCCTGGAAGGACGGCCCCAGCTCAAGTACCACGAGGCGGGAATGGATCTCGGCCTTTCTTCCGATCCGTATGAAAGCTTTCGTCTGTTCCAGGGAAAGATCAAGGAAGAGTACCAACGGCTCGCGTCGGAGTTCGATTTCACCGTGGTCGACGCAACGAGGCCACCGGAAGAACAGCAGGAACACATCCGGGAGATCGTTCGGAACCGTATCGACCTCAGCCATTACCGGTGGCGGTTGCCCGCACCGTACGCGGCCGCGATGGGATACATGTCCCCCCGTCCGAGTCTCGACGACGACGACGACAGGAGAACCTGATGCCGAGGGGATTTTACGGCCACGGCCTTCCCGGAATCGACGCCGAACACCTTCAGGGACGTCTGATCGTGATCGAGGGCGCCGACGGCTCGGGCCGCTCCACGCAGACACAGATGCTGCGCGACGCCCTCGAACAGGCAGGTCACGCCACCGTCGACGTGGGGCTGAAACGGTCCCGTCTGGTGGGCCAGGCGTTGGACGACGCGATGCAGGGCAATATTCTCAGCCCGCGGACGTTGACGCTTTTCTACGCGACCGACTTTGCGGATCAGCTTGAAAACATTATAGTTCCGGCGCTCAAGGCGGGATTCGTGGTCCTTGCGGACCGCTACATCTATACTCTTATGGCACGAGCCCTCGTCCGTGGCGCCGAAAAGGACTGGCTCCAGGAAATGTATGGCATCGCCATCATCCCGGACGCCGTCTTCTACCTCGGCGTGAGTCCGCGCCTCCTGGCCGAACGCAATTTCAGGAAGAACGCAGTCCTCGACTACTGGGAGGCTGGAATGGACATCCGCCGGACCGGAGATATGTACGAGAATTTCGTGCGGTACCAGCGGCAGATACAAAAGGAGTTCCGATCGATGGATTCGATGTACGACTTCGAAACCATCAACGGAAACCGATCGCCGCGGACCATCTATCGGGACCTGCTCGCGAAGATCGAGCGACTGCTCAAGTGAAACCCGGGACCGAGCGACGGCCCCAGCGACCGGAGAAACACCCGTTGGATACCAAGCCTCCTACAACCGACACGACAACCCGCACCGCGAGGGCAACCGAAGCCATCGTCGTCCGCGAAAGGATCCCGAGGCAGGGTAGCCGGGATTCTTACAAATCTCTCCAGCGAGAGCTCGTCGCGCGGCTCGACCACCTGCGATCCGAGGTCCGCGAGATTTGTGACGCGTACGTCGAAAACATCGATGCGGAGATCACGACCTTGGCCAACTTCCTGGAAGGATCGACCGAGGTCCGTTCTCCCGAGGATCGGAAGGCCCGCACGTTGAAGAAGTGGATCACGGTTCTCGACGAGATGCGCATCAAACCGCGCAAGGGAAGGAGGAAAGACCTGAAGCGCGTCGACGAGGCCGTTCGCAAGCTGATGAATACCGCGTTCGAGTAGAGGCTTCCATTGACCGACCTCCGCGTTCTCAAGCAGGTTCTCAACCGAACGAACACGGGTGTGCTTCTCGACGGATTCGAGCGGCGGCGTTCGGATCTGGCAATGAAGATCCGCAAGGCCGGAAAGGCACCCTCCGAGAACGCGATCCACAAGATGCGCGTCGCCTCGCGCCGCTTCCTCGCGATGGCGGACGCGTTCGAGATCTACCTGTCGCGAAAAGAGACCGGACCCTCCCGGCGTCTGGTGTCCGGCTGTCTGAAAGGCCTGGGCGAAATGCGCGACGTGCATGTCCATATCGTCGCGACCGGAGAACTCCTGAAAGACTTCCCCCAGCTCTCCGATTTCCTCGACGATTTGACCGCGCGCGAGCGGGCTCTGGAACGCGACGCTTCGAGCGAGCTGGCGCGTTTCGGGATCGCGAACCTCCTGAAACGCACGGATGAGTTGGTCGAACGCTTCGTCGAGCGCGCGGCGGGCGAAAGCGATCAGGCCACGCACGCGCGCATCGCAGGCCGCGTCGGAAAAGCGTACGAGCGCGTGCTCGAACGCCGTGCCGAGATCGATCCGGAATGGCCGCGATCGATCCACCGAATGCGCGTCGCCTTCAAGAAGTTCCGCTACACGGCCGAGATCGCGGCTCCCCTGTTCGATCAGATCAGCCCCCAGAGGCTCGAGGCCATGCAGGAGTTCCAGACTCGAATGGGAAGGATCCAGGATCTCGACACCTTGCTGGAAACGATGATGGCCTATCGCGAGCGCTCCGGCCGGACCTCGTTGCTGGTTCCCGAAAACGAGCTTCGACGCCAGCGCCGCGCCCGCATCCGCGAGTTCATCGCGGCCGCCGACGAAGTCCGCTTCTTCTGGGGCGCTTCGGAATCGAGTTCAGGCGGCGCAGAGGCACAGGTCTCGGGCGACGCGCGATGAAGCTCCACGTCCTGCGTCACGCCATCGCAGTGGAACGCGGCACGCCGGGCTACGACGACGACTCGACCCGCCCCCTTACCGACGACGGGATCCGGAAGATGCGGCAGGCGGCGCGCGGGATCGAGCGCTTGAAGGTCGACGTCGACCTGATTCTTACCAGCCCCTACCGCCGCGCCGTCGAAACGGCCGAAATCGCCGCGGAGGCCCTAGACGCGAGGCAACGGCTCGAAGTCCTCGACGCGCTGGCCGCGCCCATCGCCGCGGCCGAAGCCGTCCGCCGGATTGCGGAACGGGCATCGGGCGCCGAGTCGGTGATGATCGTGGGCCACGAGCCCGGGCTCTCCGAGATCGGTTCGATTCTTCTTGCCGGACACGAGGACCTTAGTCTCCGGCTGAAGAAAGGCGGACTGTTCACCCTGGATTGCCGGCGGATCGCACCGCGCGAGGGGACGCTCGAGTCGTGGCTGCCGCCTCGCGTGTTGCGCCGGATCGGCGCCTGAACACGGAGGATTCCATGACTGTCGAAACGCTGAAACAACTCTACGACTACGGCTATTGGGCCAACGGCAAGCTTTTCGACGTGGCCGCGAAGCTGACGCCCGAAGAGTTCACCCGACCCGTCGCCGGAGGGTGGGGCTCGGTGCGCACGACCCTGGTCCATACGATGAGCGCCGAGTGGGGCTGGCTGGGCCGGAGCGGGGGGAAAGAACGCGGCCCGCGTCTCGATCCGGAGAAGTTCCCCACGTTCGAATCGGTGATCGAGCAATGGGAAGCCATTCGCGGCTATGTGCTCGAGTTCCTCGCCACATTGTCCGACGACGATCTCAATCGCCGGGTCGACTTCGCGCTGGATGGCCATGCC
>CAZTTI010000342.1:0-5865 GCA_964615925.1 uncultured Solibacteraceae bacterium | reverse complement strand
ACGGCGATACCCCGTGCCTGTCCTCCGGTCGCGACTCGGCCGACCACTCGCGCATTCCGTGGATCGGAAACGTCCACGACCGCCAGGCCGTCCAGCCCATCGGAGACATAAGCCATACCGCTCCGGACACGAACGCCCCAGGCGTTGGAGAGGCCGCTCGCGGTACCCACCCGGCGGAAGCCTTCTTCGTCACGCTCGTAAACGCCGAGACCGTTCTGCCGCAGGGCGACGTAGATGTACCCGTTGGCGGCATCGATTCCCTCGTAGCTGACGCCGGGCTCCTGGAGCACCGGGAGCTGGACTGGTTCGATGCGGGATGGGTCGTCCGGGTGGGATCGAAGCTCCCATCCGGAGAGAAACGCCGGGTTGTCGATGTTGCCCCGATGACCCGTATAGACGACATCGCCATCCGCGGCCAGGTGAATGCACCCGGGCCGCCGGTCGTCGCCGGGGATCGTGTGACGGAGCCTTTGGGCCAGATACTCCATGCGGGCCGGATCTTGGGCGTCGATCACACCGAAGTCGTACCCGCAGTGAAACAGCCGGGCGTCCTCGGCACGGTAACGGACCTCGTCGATGTGGATGTGGTCGTTCTCGCCGACGAGTTGCTGGAGCTGGACCAGCGGGCTGGAATATGTGGTTGGAACACCATTGCCGACAACGTCAGGATCCGCCGGAGCGCAGGCCGGGACCCAGACGACCGGCGCGAGCGCCGCGAGTGCAAACGCGGTCACGCGCCTGGCCGTCTGCAGGGGGGGGGTCGATCTTTCGTAGCCGTCGATGGACGCTCGTTTGGCCATATGCTTCGCGCATTTTCCGCGGGCGGGCACTTGGGGCGCAACAGTAGAAAGACGCTAGGCCTCAGCCCCCTCCGGAATTCGTTCGTCTCGGAAAAACTCCGCCCACGTGACGGCCCACCCCAAAAAGGGGTATCCTGAGCTGTACAGCCACGGCACGGCCGAGGCATGAAGTGGACTCTCGAAAGCGGCCCGAGTGGCGAGAACGAAAATCCCGAAAACGCCTTCCGGCGCCGGCGCCCTGACCGGTTGCCGCGAACCCGTCGCGGTGCGACCCCGCAGTACTGGTGATCACGACTTTCCCCCACGCCACGTGACGCGGACCCAATCGCAATCAGGCGCGGGCCCATGGAAGTCCATCGTCGCTCCCTTCGAGCAGGCATCCGCCTGGAAGGGGGGGTGGCAGGTCGCCAACAGCTTCGGTGGCTACATCCTGTCGTGGATTCTCATCGACTACGCCCAGTCCGTTTCGTGGTGGCTGACGCTCGCACTGGCCGTCCTGGCCGGAGGATTCCTGATCCGGATCTTCGTCATCCTGCACGACTGCGGACACGGTTCGCTCCTGCCGTCTCGGCTCGCCAACGACGTCATCGGCTTCCTGGCCGGCGTCGTGACCTTCACGCCGTACCGATATTGGTGTTCCGCGCACGCACGGCATCATGCGACGACGGGCGATCTCGACCGCCGGGGCGTGGGCGACATATGGACGATGACGGTCCGGGAATACGTCGAGGCCTCGCGATGGACCCGCGCGGCGTATCGGTTCGCACGACACCCGCTGGTGCTGTTTGTCCTTGCTCCCCTGGCCCTGTTCCTGGTGCGGTACCGGTTCTCCAGTTCGACCGCGGGCACCCGGGAACGGAGATCGGTGTGGTGGACCAACCTCGGCGTGGCGTTGCTCGCCGTAATGCTGGTTCGAATCCATGGCCTCGGCCCGTATCTGCTCGTGCAACTAATCATCATGCTGGTGGCCGGCGCGGTCGGCGTCTGGCTGTTCTACGTGCAGCACCAGTTCGAGGCCGCCTACTGGGAGCGCGGCGACGAGTGGGACTGGGCGGCAGCGGCGTTGGAGGGAAGTTCGTTCTATCGCCTGCCCGCGTTGCTCCGGTGGTTCACGGGGAACATCGGGTTCCACCACGTCCATCACCTGAGCTCGCGCGTTCCGAATTACAACCTGCGCTCGTGCCACGAGTCCCATCCGCTGTTCCGAAAGGCACCCGCCCTCACGCTCTGGCCGAGCTTCCGCACCGCGCGCTTGCGCCTCTGGGACGAGCGCACCCGTCGATTGGTGGGGTTCAAACAGCTGAAGAACGCCGGGGCGGCGCGTGAGGCCGGGGAGGTCTAGCCGGCCGGGCAGAATCTTCTGAGCCCGGGATTTCAATCGCCGCCACGATCCTGATAGATTACGAATACATTCGCTCTCGATAAGATTCACGAGGAGATGACGATGCGGAATCCGGTCAGCATGTGCCTCGGCCTGATCTGTGTTCTGGGTCTCGCTATCGGCGCCCGTGCCCAAGCTTCACCCCAGGACCCACCCGACCTCACCGGCGTGTGGGTCACCTATCGGGGTGGTGGGGGCGGGGGCGGCGGCGGGGGAGCGATCCCGTTTACGCCGGAAGCCCAGGCCAAGGTCGACCGGTATCGGGAACTGACCCAGGCGACGGCGGACCGGCCCGGCCTGTATTGTCTCGGGGCTGGGATGCCGGGCTCGATGCTGGGTGCAGGCGGGGCGGGATATCCGATGGAGATCATCCAGCGGCCCGAACAGATCACCATCATCTTCGAGAACATGAACGAGATTCGAAGAATTTACTTCGGGGACCGTATTCTTCCGTTCGACGAACGGATCGACGAACGGAACGGGTATTCGGCAGGGCGATGGGAAGGTGACACGCTGGTCGTGGAGACCACGCACCTGAGGGAGCAGGTCGACCAGCGGTATGCCCACAGCGATCAGGCAAGGATCGAGGAACGGTACACGCTCTCGGTCGAGCAGGACGCGGCCAACGTCCTGAGGGGCGAACTGACGATCACCGATCCGGTGTTCTATACCGAACCCGTCACCGCCACGATGCAGGTCCAACGCGATCCCGACGGCATCATGCTGACCTACGAGTGTAACGAGCCCCAGTGGATCGAGCATCTCGAGGAACTCTACAGAGAAGCCGGCAACAACTGAGGTGGAACACACATGAGAAGGACATTCGTGATATTCGCGGCATTCCTGGTCGTTCTCGCCGTTTCGGCAAGCGGCGTCGCCCACCACGCCACGGTCGGTATGGATACCCAGAACCGGGTGGAGCTGGAAGGCGTCGTCAAGGAATTGCACGTGGTCAACCCGCACGCCAAATGGATCGTCGAGATCAGCGACGAGAAAGGCACGCGCGACGTCGAGTTCGAGGGCCACAGCCGGAATCACATGTACCGGGACGGCTTCCGGGAGGAGATGATCCAGGCGGGCGACAAGATCCGGTTCAACATCTCGCCGATGCTGGACGGCAGCGACGGCGGTTTCATGAACTGGTTCGAGACCGAGGAAGGACCCCGAATCTCGTTTCAGTAGCCTCGGGCACGAAGGAACCATGGCCACAGACGATCGGTGCTGCACGATTGTGCCGTACTTTCGCGTTCCCCATGCACAGATGGATAAATTGCGGTAAGAACCGGGCCCTCATCGCGTCAGTTGCCGGCCGGCAAATCCACCGGTGCTCGGAGGCCTTGGGGATCGGTAATCTCCGGATCGGCGCCTTTCTCGAGAAGATACCGCACGCGATCGGCGTCGCCTTCTTGCGCGGCGATGTGAAGCGCCGTGCGCCCTTCGTTCGCGGACGGCGCGCGGGTCACGCGCATCGAATACGTCAGCGTGCCGGTCACACGATCGTTCACGTTGGCGCCATTATCGAGAAGCAACTCCATCAGTGCCCTGTTGACGGGCCCGCCGGCGCTGTACTCGGCGGCCAGCCCGGTTCCCCCTTCGTGGCCATGGCCCACCCCGGCCGCAATGAGGAACGGCGTCAGGCCCATGACGTTGATGTTGGGGTCGGCGCCCGCGGCGAGGAGCTTCCGAGCCACGTCGACGTCTCCCGCCATCGTGGCGCGGGACAACGGCGTGGCACCGGTCCCCATCAGCGGATCGATGAACCTCCCGCTGTTGCCGCCGCGGCTCGGGCGGTGAAAATTGAGTTGCGCATTGGGATCGACCCCGGCCGCGAGCAGAGCGTCGATGATGTCCATGGCGGAAACCGACGAGGTCCGGCCACCAACTCGGCCACAGTTCCCGCCGCTCCCAAGCGCGCAGGCTCTTCGGTCGACGGCGATGTACAGGGCCGTTCGTCCCCACCAATCCCAGAGACCCGAGTTGGCGCCACGATCCAGGAGAAGCTTCGCGACCGCATGTTGGTCGTTGTCGAGCGCGATCATCAACGGCGTCACCCCCTCGGGCGTCGGCCGGTCGATGAAATCCCCGGCATCAAGCAGTGCTTCGACGCAGTCGGAACATCCGTCGCGGGCGGCATAGAGTAGCGCCGTCAACCCTCCCACCGGACGGTACTGCGCACGGGGCTCGGCCGTAATCTGCGCGGGCCAGTCGATAAACATCGCCCGCAGCGTCGCATCGGCGCCTGCTTCGAGCAGCATCCGGACCATTTCGCCCGCGCTTCGTCCCGCACCGGCGGCCCACATCAACGGCGTCTGATTGCGGAACGTCTCGACGGCATTCACGTCCGCGCCGGCTTCGATCAGCAATCGGACGACGCCGGTTTCGCCCGTCTGGATGGCCGACATCAGGGCCGTCTGCCCATCGGGGTTGGCGCCTTCCGGCTCCGCTCCGGCGTCCAGCAACATCTCGACCATCCGCGCGTCCGCAATGCCAGCGGCCTGGGCAATGGGAGTCGCGCCGAATTCATTCCGGACATTCGGGTCCGCGCCGCTCGCGATCAGCGCTTCCAGGATCTCGTAGTCCACGCGGTACACCGCCCAGTGCATGGGGCGCGTTCCGTCCGGCTCGGGCGCGTTCACGTCCGCTCCCGCGCGAATTCGCTCGAGTGCAGCGATGCGTTCGTTGGCTTCGATGAGATCGGCGACCGTCGCACCGGAGTCCTGCGCCTCGAGCGGCGTGGCCAGCAGTAGCAAAAGTATCGGACCGAGACGCTTCGTGTTAGACAACATTGCGATTGATCTTGTTATGGTGGGCCCACAGGCCCTTGGCCGCATCGTAAAGGAAACGATAGGGATCTTGCCAGGTCCGTGGCAGGCCGTCCAGGACGCCGCCCGCCATCATGTCCTCCGGGCCTTTCCCTTCGCGAACTTGTGTGAAGAGGCGCTCGCGCACCTGTTCCATCATGTCGCGTTCGGCCTGGAACCCGGACCGGGTCATGACCGGGCCGTACGCGGGAATGAACCGCGTTTCCTCGTTCGTGAGTCCGAGCACGATGTCCATCGCATCGATCCGTCCACCGATCCAGCCGCCGGTATAGTAATCGAATGCCGGGTCCCGAACCGGTGACGCGACGTCGCCGACGGCCATGACGTTCGATGTCCTGAAAAAGACATAGATATCGCCACTGGTATGGGCCAGCGGGAGATAACCGTATTCGATCCGTTCGGACCCGGCATCGAACGAGCCTTCGGTCTGGAACGTCCGCGTGGGACGGGCGGCTTCGGGCCGAGCGGCCTCGAAGCGGTCCTCGAGCGGAACCCAGTAATCGGCCGACATCCACTGGCGCGTCCGGTCGTGGGCGATGATCTCGGCGCCGGATGCGGCGAGCATCGCGTTATTGCCGGTTTGATCGGCATGGTAGTGCGTATTGAGGAGCGTATGGACGCTGGCGGCCCGGTCCCCGAGCGACATCATGACCGCGCTCGCAGATTGCGCGGGGCCGCTGTCGACGAGGACGAGACCATCGCGAGTCCAGAGCGCGACGACGTTGGCGCCGCCGGCCTCCACCAAGGACAACCCTTCGGTCAACTCGATTGTGCCGGCCGTTTGGGCGGCCAGAACCCGCGACGTTCGGCACACGGCGATCGCTCCCACCGTGCACCTCAGGAAGAGTCTTCGATCCAGCAC
>CAZTTI010000341.1:0-12686 GCA_964615925.1 uncultured Solibacteraceae bacterium | reverse complement strand
CCGCGGATCCGTGGACGATCTGCCCGGCGCGACGCGCGGCCTTGGCGTCCAGCGCGGCCTCTTCATCGGAACCGGGTTCAGGAACCGTCACCGGCATCCCGTTGATCTCCACGGCGCGCGGATCGATCGCCGGCTGGGCCTCGGAATCGGCAACGGACACCGGGGAAGCCTCGAGAGCGTCCCCCGGATAGATACGCAGGACGCCTTGCCGATTTCGTTCCATGCGAATGATCCCGGCCTTCTGGGTCTGCCGAAGCGCATCGAGGAAACCGTTGAAACCGTAAGTTCGTTCGTCGAAGCCCGGTTCGGCGGCCTTGATGAACTGCTTCACCCCGCGCACGTAGAGGGGCCATTTCGGGGGTGTGGAGGCCCGCTCGAAGATCGAGCGGATCAGGCTCACGCCTTCTTCGGCGCGAGACGCTGAATCCGGCGCGGTTTCCAACTTCTCTCCCTTCGATTCGTCGATTTCCGCATCCTCGGGCGCTGCCTCGCCATCGGTTCCCGAATCCCCACCGGATTCGCCGGAAAGCTCCACGAGAAGACTGCGATCGACCTGTTTGAGCAGGACGACTCCGGTCGTGGCCAACTTCTCGACAAAATCGCGGAACGTCGAAGCGCCGTAGTCCCGTTCTGAGAACGTGGAATCAAGCTGGAGCAACGTGCTCTTGAGCAGTCCGAGTTGAGGCGAAACCTCGCGATCGGAAAGAACCTTGAGCGCGCGCCGGACGAGGGGTACGGCCTGGCTTGCCGGTTTATCCCCCATGGCCTCGCCGCCCGAGCGCTGGGAACGTCCGGCGGGTCCGGCGGGACGCCGCCCCCCTCCGCTGGATGGTCCCCGAATCAGGTTCTCGTATGCGATGAACTCATGACAGTTTTTCTGGAGGATCGTGCTGGTGAAACCGCGTCCCCCAACGATGATGACCGTCTTGTCGTAAAGCTTCAGCTTTTCGACGAGCGTCATGAAGTCGCTGTCCCCGCCGACGATCACGAACGCGTTGATGTGATTCAGCGTGAACGCCATTTCGAGGGCGTCGAGTGCGAGGTTGATATCGGCGCCATTCTTGTCGCCGCCGGGAGTCAGGTTTCTCTGGACCAGTTGCACGGCATGCTGGCCCATCTGCCGGTTGTAATCGCCGGAGCGTTTCCAATCGCCGTAGGCGACCTTGGTGACGATCTCTCCCCGCTCTTTGATAGCTTCGAGTACGGCAGAGATGTCGAAAGTTCGGTTGAGTGTGTTCTTCACTCCGATCTCGATGTTGTCGAAGTCGACGAACACCGCGATCTTCAAGCGTTCTTGTGACAAAGAAGTTGGTTCCTCGGGGCACCCGGTCAATCGCTGCGGGTGCGAACGGATGCGTCTATTTGCGGGCCTTTAGCGAAACAGATCGTCGAAAGCGCTTCGTGCATCTTTCGGGGTCGAGGGGCTCGCGCTCGAGACGCTGACCGGTGTTTTGGTTTCCCGCTCGATCGACGTCCGGGCCTCGAAAAACGTGCATTCGTTGCGCTTGTCCTTGGCCATGATGCGTTGCGGGATCGGCTTGGTGCACTCCAGGCGGGCTCCGGTGTCGAAGTGACGGCAGTGCTTGCAGCTTCGCAGGTCGGCCTGGCAGTTCGGACATTGGCTCTCGATCGTGATCTCGGTGGCCGTCTGGATCAGGTGGCCGCACATGGCGCAACGCATCACCTCCTGAAATCCAGGCATCCGGGGAGACCGCGGGCCGTCGCTGGATTTGTGATTACGAGGCGACCCGTTGCGCGGCTTCTGCTGCCGGTCCCGGTCGCGGTCTGTGTCCTGGTACCCAGGCTGATTGTACTTCCTACCCATGAAGACCTCTTTGCACCAATCCTGGAAAGAGTTTGGGAAACGAATGGGACAGAAAAGGGGATTCTGGGGGCCGAATTTTGGCCTCCGTCTGGCGGCCACTTCCAGGCCCCGTCCTCGGGCCGACTCGGAGCCCCCCATCATCAGACGCTTTTGATTATATTCCCCAGCCGCCCGTAAAGGGGAAAAAGATGTCTCAACCGTTTTTTGCGATCAGGGAGGACACCGCGTCGCGGAGCTCCGAATTCACGGCTTCGTAGGGGTCCGGCTCGCCGCTGAATCGTCTCGGATCGATCGGGTCGCCGAAGCGATACGTGACCGGATGCGGGCGCAGCTTCCCCCCGCGAGGCCAGGCCTCGAAGGTTCCGGTGATGCCCACGGGAACGATCGGAGCATCGAGCTCAACGGCGAGGATGGCCGAACCCTTCTTGAACTTCGTCAATTTGCCGCTGATGCTGCGCTCCCCTTCGGGGAAGACGAGGAGGATCCGCCCTTTGCGAAGACCATGCGCGGCGACCCGCATCGCCCGGGTGAGATTCGCGTTGGGATCGACCGGGACGATGTTCACGCTGGAAGCCAACCGGCCCGCGATAGGTCCCTCAAGGTAGTCCGTGTAGCCAAGGATGAAGATATCCCGGATCACCCGAAACGGGAGCACCGAACAGAGGAGGAACGGATCGAGGTACGAAACATGGTTCGGACAGATCAGAAATGGCCCGGATGCGGGCAGCTTCTCGATCCCTTCGACCTTCGTCCTGAAGAACGGCCACGAAACGAAACCCAGAGTCCGGATCGTGGGAAAGCCGAAGAACGTCAGGCTGGCTCGGGATTCGCGGATGTACTTCGTCGCGATCGCGTCGTCCTCGGTGCCGGACGCGAGCTTTTCCTTCCAACTCCGGTGTTTCGAGGACATCCCGCTCTCGGCCTGCTCGAAGGCGGCTCTCAGCTCGCCGACCGTAAAGATCTGGTTGGCGACGTTTTCGGGAAGCTCGAGGTCCAGGTCACTCTCGATCATGCTGAGGAGTTCGACGCGAGCGAGGGAATCGAATCCCAGGTCGAGGTCGAAACTCGTCGAGGGGTCGAGCGGACCGGCATCGGCCTTTGCCGCGTGGATGGCACGCGCGATCGTGAGCCCGATTCCCATCTGAAGGGACTCGTGATCCTCCGACCCGGAAATAGCGTCTTCCGTCGGACGCGGGCCGGCTTCCTCCTCCGCGATCTCGAACCGCTTGAGCTTGCGCGTCACCGTCCGGGGCAGAGGTTCGTTTCGGATGGACCAGGAAGTCAAACGCATGAACGACGCGAGCTCCCGCGACAGGTTCTCCAGGTCGTACCGGATCATCTCCGCCACCGCTGTTTCGTTTCGCTTGCGGAACTCGTCGAGATCGGGGACGACCACGGCATGGAGACGGTCGCTCGCGCCATCGGCCCCGGCGATACCCATCACGCAGATTTCCTTGACGTGGGGAGACCGCGCGTAGTGCTCCTCGACCTCTTCCGGATAGATGTTTTTCGCGTTGGACAGGACGATCACGTCCTTGCTGCGGCCGGTCAACGTGAGATTCCCGCCTGCGTCGATCCGCCCGAGATCGCCAGTATGAAACCACCCGTCCCGAATGGCCTCGGCCGTCGCGTCATCGTTCCGGTAGTAGCCTCCCATGAGGATCTCGCCGGTGAGGCATACTTCTCCGACGCCTTCGTCGTTGGGATCGTCGATACGGATTCCAACTCCGGGAAGGGGTTTGCCGACGGTGCCGATGGCGTTGTCCGAAACGGGTGTGACCGTGGCGGCGGCGCTGGTCTCGGTGAGTCCGTACGCCTGGATCATCGTGTATCCGAGCGCCTGAAAATCCTCCGCAACCGCGGGTTCGAACCGGGACCCTCCGGTAATGAGCAGATCGAGATCGGGGCCGATCGACCGGTGGACCTGGGCGAACAACCGGCGGGCGAGGGCCTTGCTTCCGGACCTGCGCGCGATCGACAGCATGAGGCCGAATGCCCGCCGCTTCAGCCAACTGGCTTCCGCCACCTGGCCGAAGATGCGTTTGTGGACCGCATAGAAGAACTGCGGAACACAGACAAAAAACGTGATCCGGTGTTTCTTGAACGCGTCCACGATGCGCTGCGGTGTGATCGCCGTCAGAAACACGACGCCGCATCCCGCCGCAAGCGCTCCCAATCCGTTCGCGACGAGAGGGAGAACGTGGGAAAACGGGAGCACGGACAGGATACGGTGCCCGGGGTCGAGCTCGAGCATGCGGATGAGGCCATAGATATCGAGTGAAAGCCCCTTCGCCAGGATCTTCACACCCTTGGGGTCGCCCGTGGTTCCCGAGGTATACATGAGAACCGCAGTCCCGTCGGGCGACGACGCCGGTCGAACCTCGCCCGCGCCCCCCCGCCGAATGAAGTCGTCCCATCCCGTGGCCGCCGCCGGGTCCTGGGCACGGGCGACGAGTTCCACTCCCTGGGCTCGGAAAAGCGCCTCGGACGCCTTTTCCTGATTCGGGGCATCGGCAAAGACGATCCGGCAAGCGGCATGATCGCTGAGCCGGCGGATCGAGGACGACGGAAGCAGCGTGGACAACGGAACGCCGATCGCACCCACGCGGAGGGCGCCCAGGAGGACGATGACCCAGTGCGGGCTGTTGTCCATCAGGATGCCAATGCGATCTCCGGGTTCGACCCCGCTCGCCACGAGGCTTCGCGCGACGGCATGGGACTCGGTCACGACGTCGGCGTACGTGTACTCCGAGGTCCGATCGTCGTGATCGACCGCGAAGGCGAATCGGGCCGGTTCCTTCCGGGCCCACTCGTCAATTCGATCGAGGAACCAGAACGGGTGAATTTCGGGAGCGGGTTCTCCGGCGACTTCTGAACGTGTGTGCATCGAGCAAGCCGACTGTCAGCGCTGTCATGCTAGCATGTGCCGCGTCCGTTTTGGGCGGACCGTTAGCGGGAAGGACGCCCCGAACGACCTTCGACTGGACAGATGAGCAAGCCGCGAAAGATCGGTCTGAAAACGCTGATCGGCCCGGGCCTGATGGTCGCGGCCACTGGGGTTGGCGCAGGGGATCTGACGGCTGCCACTGTCGGCGGTGCCGGCTTCGGACTTGTCCTCATCTGGGCCATCGTGCTTGGTGCCGCGTTCAAGTTCGTGCTGAACGAAGGACTGGCCCGATGGCAGCTCGCCACCGATACCACGCTGGTCGAGGGATGGGCCGAACACCTCCCCCCGTGGGTCAAGGTCTACTTCGGCGCGTACCTTCTGCTCTGGACCGTCGCGGTGAGTGCAGCCATGGCCAGCGCGTGCGGACTCGCGATCTCCAACCTGACCAACGGCGCGGTCTCGACTCAATGGGGCGCGGTCGCCCATTCCGTCGCCGGCGGAATGTTCGTCTGGATCGGAGGTTTTCGCGGTTTCGAACGGCTCATGCAGGGCCTCATCGGGGTGATGGTCGTCTTCATCGTGGCGTGCGCGGCTCTCACCTTCGAGGATCCCGGGGGTGCGGTTCGAGGCCTGCTGGTCCCCACGATCCCGGAAGGGAGCACGGCGTCGTTGCTTGCCCTGATCGGGGGCGTGGGCGGGACGATCACGGTCCTGAACTACAACTATTGGATGCGCGAGGAAGAGATCCGTGGACCCGAATCGGTCCGCTACGTCCGGGTGGATCTCCTCGTCGCCTACGCCGTCACGGCGCTGCTCGCGATCTCGGTGCTCGTCATGGCGAACCGGACATTCTTCGCTCCCGGCATCGACCTCGACAGCTCCAACGCCGTTCCTCAGATGGCCGCGATGCTGGAGGCCACCCTGGGCGGAGCCGGCTGGTGGGCCTATTCCGTCGGCTTCTGGGGCGCAACGCTGTCGTCGCTGTTGGGCGTCTGGCAAGGCGTTCCCTATATGTTCGCGGACATGTACGGGATCGTTCGGAACTATTCGGCCCAAGCGCGCAGGGCGGTGATTGAGGTGACCAGCACGCCGTACCGCGTTGCGCTGGTGGCCATCACGATCATTCCCATCCCCTTCACCTTCTTCGACCGCCCCGTTGTGGTCGTGATCACCTACACGGTTGTCGGAAGCTTGTTCATTCCCTTCCTCGCGGCCACCCTCCTGTACATGAACAATCGCGTTCGATGGCATTCGCCCGTGAAACGGAACGGGTGGTTGGCCAACCTGGTGCTGACGCTGGTTCTCGTCTTCTTCGTCGTGGTCGCTGTCCTGGAGTTGGCTGGACTCTTCTGAGTCCGGACTACGGGCCTTCCCGGGCGAGAAACTCCCGGGCCACCGCTCGAGGAGACTCGCTCCCGGCGTCCACGCGGTAGTTCATCGCCCTCATTTCTTCCTCCGAGATCATGCCGCCGAGCATTGCCAATACGTCGCGGAGTTCCGGATGGGCTTCCAGGGTCTCTTCGCGAACGACGGGCACGGCATCGTAAGGCGGAAAGTACTCGAGATCGTCCTCGAGAATCTGAAGGTCCAGCACGTCGATCAACCCGTCGGTGGAATTACCCGCGATGAGGTCCACCTCGCCTTCGGCCAGCGCCTGATAGACGAGACCGAGGTCCATGTCGCGCGGAGCCGTGGAGAACTCGAGGCCATAGGCGTCAACGAGGCCGCGATACCCGTCCTGCCTCTCGGCGAACTCGTAACCGAACCCGGGAATCCATTCGGATGTGTGCGGAACCAGATCGGAAATTGCCGAAAGTCCGAGGGCGCGCGCGTCGTTCCCACGCACGATGATCGCGAAGGTGTTGCTGAACCCCAGCGGTTCGGTCCATTCGATCTCGAACCGATCCCGGTAGACGTCGCGCACGCGGGCGAGCACGCCCTCCGGGTCGTTCTGGGGAGGCTCTTCCAGAATCGCCGCCAGCGCTGTGCCCGTGTACTCGACGTACAGGTCCAGCTGGCCGGCGGCAATCGCTTCATGGCAGATGAAGGTTCCGCCGAGATTCAGCCTGCGGTCGACGGTGAGATCCGTCTGATTTTCGATGTGCTGCGCGAGAAGTTCACCCAGAATCACCTGTTCGGTGAAGTTCTTCGAGCCGATGACGATCCGGTTGGGATCGCCCGAGCAGCCGCCCAGCGCCAACACGAACGCGAGCGCGACGATTTGTCCGATTCTGTTCACGACGCCCCTCTCCCGCGGCTCCATCGCCGCTCGACACCGCCCAGCAGGAGATCGGCAAGCAGGGCCATGGCGGCGGATGGAATCGCGCCAACGAGTATGAGTTGCGGGCTCGCCATGGAAACCCCGCGAAAGATATACGTTCCGAGGCCGCCCGCTCCGATCGCGGCCGCCAGTGTTGCCAGGCCCACGGCAACGACCGTCGCCACGCGGATTCCCGCGAAGATCACACCGATCGCCAGCGGAAATTCCACACGAAACAGGAGCTGGGTATCGGTCATCCCCATTCCCACCGCCGCTTCACGGATGGCCGGGTCGACGTTGAGAATTCCGGTGTACGTGTTCCGGATGATGGGCAACAGCGCGTAGAGCAGTAGCGCCACGATCGCCGTCCGTGCGCCAATACCTCCGATGACGGGGATCGAGATCATGAAGCCGAAAAGTGCCAGGCTCGGAACCGTCTGAACGACGTTCGCGAACGCCAGGATCGGGCGGCTCAACCGTTCATGACGCGTCATCACCATTCCCAGGGGAAGCCCGGCGGCCAGGGCAAGTCCGATCGAAACGCCGACCAGGATCAGGTGTTCGAAGGTGAACTGCGCCACCTCCGAACGGTTGGCGATCATGTATTCGAACGTGTTCATGTTCGGGTCGACCTCACGAACCGGCGCGCCTCGGGGTCCTCGAGTCCAACGAACTCCTCCGGGGTTACCAGCGCTCTCAGCCGGCCGTCCATCATGAGACCGATCCTGTCGGCCAGCAGGAAGGCCTCCTCCACGTCATGGGTCACCAACACCATCGTCTTCTCCAGCCGCCGGCGAAGATCGCGAAACTCGGAACGGACCTCGGCCCGGGTTACCGGATCCAGGGCGCCGAACGGTTCGTCGAGCAGGAGAATCGACGGATCTCCCGCCAGCGCCCGGGCGACGCCGACACGCTGGCGTTGTCCGCCGGAGAGCTCGGCCGGGTGTCGTCCACCAAACTCGTCCGGGTCGAGCCCCACCATGTCCAGCATCGTGCGAACGCGTTCCGCGGTCCTTCCCGGGTCCCAACCCTCGAGCGAGGGGACTAGGGCGACGTTCTCGAAGACGGTGAAGTGCGGGAACAGACCCACTTCCTGAATCACGTATCCGATGTGGCGGCGGAGGCGGATCGGGTTCCATTCCAGGGTGGAACGACCTTCGACCATCACGCGGCCCGAAGTCGGTTCTCGCAATCGGTTGATCATCTTGAGCGTCGTAGTCTTGCCGGACCCACTACGCCCAACCAGGACCAGAGTCTCGCCGGACTCGACGTGGAGATTGAGGTCTTCCAGAATGTGGGAATCACCGACACGGTAGTGAACGGAGTGGAAGGCGATGCTCGGGCCGGGGCGGGAAGACACCGCGTTAGGATACCGCAATATATAATCGGCGGCGGCGATCGGACACGAAGGCATCGGAGGCAGGTTGAGCATCAACGGTTCCTGGGTAGAGGTCAGCGAGTCGAGTATCCAGGAGAACGTCCAGGGATTCAGGAAACTGCTGAAGTCCCCGACGCGGCTCCTCGTCGTCGTGAAGGCCAACGCTTATGGACACGGGCTGGAGCTGGCTTCCGGAGCCGTCGCCACAAGCGCAGACTGGTTCGGGGTGGATTCCATCGCTGAAGCGATGGAACTGGTCCGCGCGCCACGGAGCGCTCCCGGCCCCGGGAAGCCCACGCTCATCATGGGGTTTTCCGAACCGGATGCGGCAGACTCGATCGTTCGGCACGACCTCCGTCAGGTCATCTATCGAATGGACGCCGCGAGGCACCTGTCCCGCGAGGCGGTTCGACAGAAAAAGGTCGCGCGGGTCCACGTCAAGGTGGAGACGGGTACCAACCGCCAGGGAGTGGCCACCGACGGCATTGTCGACTTCGTTTCCGGGGTGTCCGCTCTTCCCTCGATTGAGGTCGAAGGGCTGTATACCCACTTCGCGAACATCGAGGACACGCTCGACCCGGCCTTCGCGTCCCGGCAACTCTCCGGATTCAGGGAAGCGATCGCCCGTCTCGAGGCGGCCGGTGTCCGCCCTCCCCTGATTCACGCCGCGGCCACCGCCGGAATCCTCCTGTACCCGGAGACCCATTTTTCGATGGTCCGCCTCGGGATCGGGGCCTATGGCGTATGGCCTTCACGCGAAACGCGCCTCGCCGCCCGGGAGAGAGGTGCAGACATC
The DNA here is from genome assembly GCA_964615925.1 of uncultured Solibacteraceae bacterium. Taxonomy (GTDB): domain Bacteria; phylum Acidobacteriota; class Terriglobia; order 20CM-2-55-15; family 20CM-2-55-15; genus JAJEDW01. The sequence goes on along the minus strand of CAZTTI010000341.1, from coordinate 3,540 downwards.
GAATTGAAGCCCGCGCTCACATGGAAGACGCGGATCGTTCAGTTGAAGCGGATCGAGGCGGGCGAGTTCGTCGGTTACGGACTCTCCTTCCAGGCGGGTCGCGCGATGACGCTGGCCATCATCCCGACGGGATACTACGAGGGATACGACCGCCGCCTCTCGAATACGGGCGTGGCGCTGGTCGGTGGAAAACAGGCACGCGTGATCGGGCGTGTGGCAATGAACATGACCGTTCTCGACGTGACCGACGTCGAGAACGCGGCCGAGGACGACGAGGTGGTCCTTCTCGGAGGGCAACGAGGTCTCCGAGTGTCCGCTGACGACGTGGCCGAAAAGGTGGGAACGATCTCCTACGAAATCCTCTCGCGGATCAACCCGAAGCTCGCCCGCCGTCTCACCACCTGACCGCTAGGACCGGTCGTTCTCGGGATCGGGATCGGTATCGGTATCGGTATCGGTATCGGACGGCGAATCGTGCGTATCGGCGACGATGCCGGACCCGTTAGGATTGTCCGCTCCCTTGGCCTCGGGACGCTTGTCTTCGGAACTTCGCAAGTTCTCCGCGATCTCGGACAACATGGCCTTGTCCGGAATCTGCGACTTGACAGCCGACACGTTCTCGTTACGAATAGCTTCGTAGATCTCGTAGCGGTAAATGGAGATGTGAGAGGGGGCTTTGATGCCGAGACGAACGTTATCGCGACCGATTCGGAGAACCTGGATTTCGATCTCGTTCCCGATGATCAGCCGTTCGTCCTTTTTTCGAGTGACAACGAGCATCCGTGTTCCGTGTCAGCGGTATCGTATCCGCTCGTGCGGCATCCAACGTTATTGATCGGCGTTATTGATCGACCTGACTAACGTTGGGCGAATCATATCGCCATCGGCGAACAGGGGCAAGCCGATCCGAAGTGCCGGGCCCATCCTGGGATTCCGATCGGGGATCAGGAACGGCGCTCAGACCAAAGGATGCCGCACCGAGAACTCGGAATCGGTCAGGATCACCTGGCGCCCGATCATCTTCCTGCAGTTGATGAGGATCGGCGCCTGGAAGTTGGCCGTGCTTTTCGCCGCGGAAGAGCCCAGGATGACGGTCACGAAGGCCAGTCCGTCGGAGGGGTCTTCGACCCCGAGGGCCGTCCACTCTCGCCGGGGAACCAGGCTCGAGTACTCCGGTACGCGGATGGTGGGCTCAAGAACGAGAAAACCCACGTCCGACGCGTCTTCGGCCTGAAGGAGCCGAAACGGAGCGAGATAGTCGTTCTCGAGCAACATGAATCGTTTGTGGTCCGAGAACCCGATCAAACCCTCTTCGAAGTGAATGACGGTCTCCTGACTGCGGACCGGTGTGCCGTTTTCGAGGTCCATCGTCTCGATTGCTTTCATGATCTCAATCCCCCTCAGTTCAATTAACTACGTATGTAGTTTAAAGATAGTCCAGCAGCGTGAGCTGCGAGATCCGAGCGCCGACGGCCAGGGTCGACTGCAAGGCGTTTTCGTAGGAACGAAACTCGGTCAGCGCCTCCGCGAGGTCCGCGGACTCGATTCCGGCCAAGTTCGTCTCGCGCGCCAGGGACAATGCCGTCAGCTCCTGATGCCGGGAATCGGCGACGTTGATCATGTTTCCGATCCGGCTTCGATTGATCGACAGGGCTTCCCAAGCGTTCTCGATCGGTTTCAGGCGAGCGTCGATCTGGCTTTGGTCGCCGCTCTGGAGCGCCCCGACCAGGTCCGTCAACGCGGCGAAGAGATCGACAGATCCGAATAGCTGGTCTCCCGGGATCTGTGTCTGGAGCCGGGACCCGCGCCCGATCTGGAGGGCGACCACGTCCGCGTTGCCGTTGTAAGTCACGACACCGGAAGCGTCCTTCTGAAAGGGCAAGGTTTCGCCATCGCTTCCACCGAAGATGTACCGTCCCTGGAAAGCGCTGTTGAGGGTTCCGAGGATCTGATCCCTCAGGCCTTCGACCTCGGTGGAGAACGCGTCGTTCGTGGTCTGGCTGCCGATCGCGGAAAGGGCCAGGAATCGGACGCGTTCGATCATGTCCTGAAGGCTGGAAAGTGCCGTGTCGGTAAACTCGAGCTTCGATTTTCCGTACTCGAGATTCCGTTCGTATTGATCGGTCTCGACCTTGTCGGCCCTCAGGCGAAGGATGTCGGACATGTCGGAAGGGTTGTCGGATGGGCGCTGGATGAGCTTCCCCGTGGACGCCTTGTTCTGGGCTTCGAGCATCCCCAGACGCGTTCCCTCCAGATCCCGCAGAAAGTCCCGCAACGCCGTGCCCTCGGTCACTCTCATCGTCGGCTCCTAACGTCCAAGGTTCAACAGGGTTTGGAGTAGTTCGTCCACCACGCGAATCACGTTGGCCGAAGCCTGATACCCGCGCTGAAACTGCAGGATCTTCATCGACTCTTCGTCAATCGACACACCGGAGACGGCGTCGCGGCGATCTTCCAGTTGGTGGAGAAGGGCGCGGTGCTGGTCCATACGACTGGCGACGGTCGCAGTGTCGCTGGCCAGGCGAAAGACGAAGCCGCGATATTGGTCGACGACCGAACCCCCGCTGAACACATTCGCGTGAATGAGGTTGCCCAGGGCGTTCGCGTTCTCGTTGTCGGTGCCTCCCAAGTTGATGGCCGCCGCAATGTTGCCGACGGCGGCGAGGACGGCGGCGGAAAGGTCCAGCTGCCGCGCCGCGTCGGCCGCAGTCGCCAGCGGTTCGAAGAAATCGATTCCCGTGGTCCCGCTCCGCGTGTAGCCCGTGGCGTGAATGGCATTGACCTGCTGGCTGATTTCGTAAGCGAGCTGATCGAGTTCAGCGACGTAGGCCGGGATCCTCGTGTCGCGCATCTCGGCCCATGCCGCGAAGCTTCCGGAGTCGATCTGGTCCGTCACGTCGATGCCGCCGACGATCAGACGCGCCGAGCCCGACGTGCTGTCCACCTGAACGTCGGTGGAGCGTCCGTCGAAGACCAGGAGAGCGCCGCCGATGTGAATCGAGTAGTTGATTCCGTCGCCGAGTTCGGTGACATCGACGTGTGCGGAAAGCTGTCGAACCAACTCTCCGCGTTGGTCGCGAAGGTCGTTGGCTGTTTGGCCTCCGGCCTCCTGTTCGCGAATCAGGGCAGAGATCTCGGCAATCCGTGTTGAAAGCTCGCGGATCGAGTGGATATCCGACGTGATGTTGTCGTTCGCGGACTGCTGGAGACGTTTGAGCTCTTCAGAGCGCTCGGAGAAGGTCCTGGACAATTCATCGGCGGCCACCCGCACCTGGTCGCGAAGGTTGACCGAGAGCGGATCGATCGCCAACTCATGAAACGAGTTGAAGAACTTCGTGATAACCGGGAGCAGGCCCGTGTCCTGGGCGTCGTTGAAGAGCAGTTCCACGCGCGACAACATGTCGTGCATGGACTCCTGCTGGGACATCGAGGAGACTTCGTTCCGCAGCCGGTGCTCGATGAGAAGATCTCGAAGACCTTCGATCCGCACGGCCTCGACCCCCGATCCGACCCTGATGGGGCCGCCCGTGGCGGGCGCGG
>CAZTTI010000340.1:0-4063 GCA_964615925.1 uncultured Solibacteraceae bacterium | reverse complement strand
CTCGCTGCTCGTGGGCCAGGTCGAGGTCCGGCCGGAGGGCTTCGTCGCGCCGGTGTCCTCCCTCAATTTCATCATCGAAGATGCCGCGGCCGGCGCCCCGCTGGCGCGGCTGCGCATCGACGGCATCGAGAGCCCCGTAGCGGATCGATCCGCGACTCCGCCGGCGTTTTTCGACCACCGGATCACGATCTCATGAAGGCCGAGCTCGACAAATCCGCTCTCGACGGCGACTGGACGTCCGCGAATCAGGCGCTGCTCGTCGGGGAGTTCCGGAGACTGGCCGCGCACCTCGGAGACGGCGCCGTGGACGACGCACGCGCCAGCGCCAGAGCGCTTCGCGATCGGATGCCCGCGCCGTCCGCCATCGACACGCTCGTCACGCTCTTCGAGCTGAGCGACTTCGAGAGGGACATCCTGCTCCTCGCCGCCGGATTGGAGATGGACGAAGGTTTGTCCATGCTCGTGGCCAATCTGTCCGGAAACCGGGAACGCGGGCGGGCGACATTCGGGCTCGCGCTGGACGCGCTGCCCAACCCTCACTGGAGCGCGATCACACCCGTCGAGCCGTTGCGGCGGTGGCGGCTCCTCGACCTCGTCGACATCGACCACGCGGGCGGCGTCACGGCCGCGAAGCTCCGGCTCGACGAGCGCGTGCTGCATTTCATCACGGGTATCAACTACCTTGACCACCGCCTCAGCCCCATCGTCGAATCCGTCGCCGCGCCCGGTCTGATGGACGAGGAACACCGGAGCCTCGCTTCCCGGATCGCGCGCCAGCTTCGGGAGCATGCCGGCCGCTTGCCGGTCGTGATGCTCGAAGGCGACGACGAATCGGGGCAGTCCGACGTCGCCCGGACCGTGGCCAGCGAGCTGGGCATCGCGTTGTTCCGGCTGCGAGGCGCCGACGTACCGTCGGCGCCTCACGAGCAGGCGTCGCTGGCCGGGCTCTGGCAACGCGAAGCGGCGTTGCTCGGAGCCGGAATTCTGGTCACGGCACCGGACGTCGATACGGCGGCGCCGGTCTCGCGGTTCGTCGAGCGGATCGACGGGCTCGTCCTCGTGGCTGGTCCCGAGTGCCCGCGCGTGGAAGCCGGGAGTTTCGGTTTCGCCGTCCGGAAACCCGACCCGCCCGGGCAACGCCGGCTCTGGCAGGCGGCGCTCGGCCGGACGCCGATGACCCCGGAAGCGGTCGACGGATTGGCCAGCCAATACCGGCTCGGCGCGCGTGCGATCGAGCGGTTCTCGGGGGCCGTCCGGGGCGACGATCCGGAAGTGGACCTCCGGGCGCTCCATCACCAATGCCACAGCGGGGGGATGCGGGCAGGCCCGCTGGCCCAACCGATAGCCACGTCCGCCTCGTGGGAGGACCTGGTCCTTCCCGACGCCCAGCGCCGGACTCTCGAGCAGATCGTCGTCCACGCCCGGCACCGGATCCGGGTCCACCACGACTGGGGGTTCGCCGGAAAGAGCAACCGCGGGCTCGGCATCGCCACATTGTTCAGCGGCGAGAGCGGCACTGGCAAGACGCTCGCCGCCGAAGTGATGGCCAACGAACTGGACCTGAGGCTCTACCGGATCGACCTCTCGGCGGTCATCAGCAAGTACATCGGCGAGACCGAGAAGAATCTGCGCACGGTATTTGACGCCGCCGAAGACGTCGGCGCCGTCCTCCTGTTCGACGAAGCCGATGCATTGTTCGGCAAGCGCAGCGAGGTCCGGGACAGCCACGACCGATACGCGAACATCGAAGTGAGCTATCTGCTCCAGCGGATGGAAGCCTACCGCGGCCTGGCCATCCTCACGACCAATCACAAAAGCGCGCTCGACAGCGCCTTCGGACGACGCCTGCGATTCGTCGTCCACTTCCCATTCCCGGACCAGGCCCAACGGATGGCGATCTGGAAATCGGTCTTCCCGGCAGACACGCCGCTCTCGGACCTGGACTACCCGAAGCTCGCCCGTCTGAATGTCACGGGAGGAGAGATCCGCAACGTCGCTCTCGGCGCCGCGTTCATGGCCGCCGAGGCCGGGTACGCCGTCACGATGGCGCACCTGCTCCGCGCGGCGCACATCGAAGCGGCTAAGCGCGAGCGCCCGCCTTCCGATGCCGAAACGCGGGGGTGGGTGTGAAGTGCGTCGTCGTGCACATCGACCGCCTCGTGCTCCGCGGCATCGATCCCGGCAACGCCCCCAGGGTCGCGGAGGGGATTCGCGCCGAGCTCGAGCGACGTTATGCCGCGCCGGGAGCGGCTCGTTCGCTGGCGGAAGCGACCTCGAAGCACCGGGTTCGGGCGGGGCTCGTGAACGCCCCGTACGGTGTCGCGGGAAACGGGTTCGGCCGGCAGGTGGCCGGCGCGATCGACCGGGTCATTCGTTCCGGCGGAGGGAGGCGGGGAAGAAGACAATGACGCTCTGCTTCGCCAACCGGACCGCGGGAGCCACGACGGGAGACTTTCTGCCCGGCGTGCTCCAGGCCAAGTGCGACTGCGGCGGACCAACATCGGCCGGTGGAGGCGAATGCGAGGGCTGTCAGCGCGAACACGCTCCCCGCGTGATGGCGAAGCTTGGCGTGGGCGGCGCCGACGACGCATACGAGCAGGAGGCCGACCAGATCGCGGACCGCGTCGTCAACATGCCGGCTTCCGGGCGGGCGCACATCCGTGCCGCACCCGGCTCGAGGGACCATCGCCATCCGGTGGCCCCGGCAGCCCGACCGCTGCCGTCGCCTCCCGAAAGCGTCCATTCCACGGTCCGCGCATCGGGCCGGCCGCTCGATCCCGGTGTCCGGGCGTTCTTCGAGCCGCGCTTCGGCGTCGACTTCGGTCACGTGCGGATCCACAACGACCCCGCGGCGGGCTTGTCGGCGCGCGACGTCCGGGCTCATGCCTACACCGTCGGCCACCACGTCGTTTTCGCCAACGGCCGGTACGCGCCGGAAACGGCCTCCGGCCGGGCGTTACTGGCCCACGAGCTGACCCACGTCCTTCAGCAGCAGGGCACGGAAGACCCCGCTCGGCGAACCGCTCCACCCCTGGGAAGCGTGCAACGCCAGGCCGATCCGGAGTTGGAAACTACGATCGCCGAAGGCAGCTGCGACATCGGCGAGCTCTGCCGCCTGAGCCGGGTCGCGCCCGAGGTCGTGACGCACTCCCGCCTCATGCAGGCCTACACGGCGTGCCATCCGTACGTCAGCCCGATCCATCTCGTCGCCGGCAATCCCTGCCTCACCCCGAACTTCGGCCTTCCGCCGCGCCGCACCGCCCCCGGACCGCGGCGGACGCCCGGGGGGACCACCCCCGGGCCGGGAACGCCGTCTCCCGGCGGCGCGGCAAGCGGAGGCCTCTCGCTCCCATCGACCACGATCCAGTTCAACCTGGGCCCGGCCGCGGTGACCGTCGACCTCCCCTCGTCGCTCGCCGTGCGGCTTCCCGTCGAATACCGGGGCGCCGAGCGTGTGGTCTTCGCGTTGAACGCCAGCACCAGCGAGTTCTCCTTCAGCATCACGGTCAACGCGGTTCCCCACGTCCGCATCATCGCGAACGCCCGGGCGACGACCGAAGGCCAGGGTTCGGCGGGGTTGACAATCCAGACGACGCGCACGACGTGCCAGGCCGTCAGCCCGGAAGCCGCGCGTTCGGCGCTCCAGTCCGCCGGCACGCGGCTTCGCGACGCGATCCAGGCGGTCCAGACGCCGCCGCCTCCCGACCCTGAAGCCAGCGAGCTGTCGCGCACGTTCGCGCCACATGCCCGATACGCCGAAGTGATCGGTGCCATCGCGAAGGTGAAATCGGAAATCGACCGGGTCGGCGCGCCATGCCGGGAGGTGCCGGTCGCGTCGTTCGAGTTTGGTGTCCAGGGGCCGTTGACCACTCCGGAGCCGACCACGACCGGAACGCCGCCGCCCGCGTCGTTCATCGGCGGGTCGCTGAGGTTCCATTTCTGAGATGAGCCATCGATGAGCGGATACAGCCAATCCCCACGCGTCGTCAAAGGCGGCCTGGTCCTGATCGATCCCGGATCGGCCCAGGTCCGGCGCGTGATCGCGCTCCAGTACAACCCGGAC
>CAZTTI010000339.1:0-3027 GCA_964615925.1 uncultured Solibacteraceae bacterium | reverse complement strand
GGTCCCTTCCGCCTTGCCGCTCTCATCGAGTGCGTCGATCAAGCGGCCGACCATCGCGTCGGCAAAGGACGTACTGGCCAGGTACCCCTGAACCGCCTGGTTCCAGACGCCCGCTTCGAGCACCCAGTCGTGCATGGCGTCGCCCTGGAGAGCGGCGCGGCGTCCGTATTCGGGAACGTCATCGAGGTCGTTCTCGATCACCTCGGGAAGTGCGATGGATTCGAGCGGATGCAAGTCGAACCATGGGCCGGGGACGTACCAGGGCAGGTGGGGACGGTAGATCCCGGCGGCGAGAAAACGCGGGCTTTCGACCTCGGCGATCTGTTCGGTCACCCAACCGGCCACCTGGCCGTCTCCGATCGCACTGTCCTCCGCAACGAGGGGGGACCAGTCGAAACCGAGGTGTCCGGGGTTGTCGTTGGCCGGAGGGGCCGGCGGGCCGAGTTCGTCCGGAAGCTGGCGTTCGAGCGACGGGTAGAACGCATCCCACGCGGTCTGGTCGTTGTATCCGGTGAACCCGTTCGCGGCATACGTGTGCGCATGGAAAATCTTCCCCGCGCCCCGTGTCGCGTACCCGTTGTCTCGGAAATGGCGCGGCATCGTCGGCAGCCCCTCGAACACCGGCATCGTGCGCCAGTCGGGTCCGTTTCCGTAAACTCCCGTGGTCGACGGGCGCAAACCCGTCAGCAATGCGGTGCGCGACGGATTGCAGAGCGGTGCCGCGGTGTGCGCGTTGGTGAACACCATGCCTCTCGCGGCGAGGCGGTCGATGTTGGGCGTCTGCGCCTGAGGGTGTCCGCCGAGGACTCCGACCCAGTCGTTCATGTCGTCGAGCGCGATGAAGAGGACATCGGGAGGAGACGCCGGCTCGGCCGGGCCGCACGATGAGAGCAGGAACAGAAGAACCAGCAAGACGAGGTTGCGCCTCATATCGCCGCTATTCTACATCGCCCGTGTCCACTTCTGTCGACGACGCGTCGACTCCGGGCGTGAACGCACGGCGGATCGTGTTCTCCACGACGTTGCGGGGCACCATGAACTGGACGAGATAGTCCGGGCCGCCCGCCTTGGATCCCACGCCCGACATGCGAAAACCGCCGAAGGGATGGCGGCCGACGATGGCCCCCGTGGACCCTCGATTGATATAGAGGTTCCCGACGCGAAAGCGCTCCGACGCGCGACGGATGTGCTCGGGACTCCTGGAGAACACCGCACCCGTCAGAGCGTAAGGTGTCGCGTTCGCGATCTCGATGGCGTCGTCGAAGTCCGCCGCCCTCATCACCGACAACACGGGACCGAAGATCTCCTCCTGAGCCAGACGGTGTTCTGTTCGGATGTCGGCGAAGATCGCAAGCGGGGCGGCATGGCCGTCGATGCCGGCGGGAACCCGCTCGACGACGAGCCGGCCTTCGCCAGTGCCGATCTCGACGTATTCGGCGATTTTCAGGCGCGCGGCCTCGGAGATGACGGCGCTCACGGTCGTGGCGGGATCCTCGGCCCGGCCCATCACGATGCTCTCGGCGGCTTCGCGGAGCCGCCGAACGACGGTTTCATAAACCGGTTCAAGCACGATCAGGCGCGAGCACGCCGAGCACTTCTGCCCCTGATATCCGAACGCCGAGTGGACGACGTCGCGGACGGCCGCATCGAGATCCGCGTCGGTGTCGACGATGATGGCGTTTTTCCCCCCCATCTCCGCGATCACGCGCTTGACGAAGGCGGAGTTCGGGGACGCTTCCGCCGCGAGCCGGTTGATCCGGAGACCCACGTCGCGGCTACCGGTGAACGCGACGAGCCAGACATCGGGGTGAGTGACCAACCGGTCTCCGAGCAGCGATCCCGATCCGGGCAGGAAATTGAGCACGCCGGGCCCGAGCCCGGCCTCCTCGAAGATCCGGGCAACTTTCATCCCCGTCGCCGGCGACTCGGACGAGGGTTTGTAGACGACCGTGTTTCCGGCCACGATCGCGGCCGATACCATGCCCATCGAGATCGCGAGCGGAAAGTTCCACGGGGCGATCACCGCCGCCACGCCCGCGGGCTCGTAAAACAGGCGGCTCGACTCCCCGGGAACCCGGGACAGATCGCGCCCTTCCCCGATGCGGAGCATTTCGCGGCCGTAGTATTCGAGGAAGTCGATGGCCTCCGCCACGTCGGCGTCGGCTTCATCCCAGTTCTTTCCGGCTTCGAGGACTTCGAGCGCCGCGAGGTCCATCCGGATCTCGCGCGCCCGCCGTGCGGCGCGGAACAGGACCTGGGCGCGCTCGGCCGGGGTACGATCTCTCCACGCCGGGAACGCCTTCCGGGCAGCCGCCACCGCGTCTTCGAGGTCGTCGCCAGTCGCGCCCGAAACGCGGGCGACGACTTCGTCGACATCGTTGGGGTTGGTCGACCGGAACGTGTCGCCGACACGATCCTTGCCCCCAACAATGAGGGGAACGTCCAGGGGAAGCCGTTTCCGCAGCGACGAAAGAGCGCGCGCGAATCGCGATCGCGTCTCTTCCCGCGTCCAGTCGAGCAAGGGCGTGTTGGAGAACTCCCCGATCCGGTCTCCGGACCCCTTGGCACGAGGTCCCGCGGGAGGGGCTTGGGGCGGGGCCAGCAACTGTTCGCGATCCTTTCCCTCGACGAAACCCTGGCGGAGGAAGGACTCGTTCGACGTGTTCTCGAGCAGCCGCCTCACCAGATAGGCCATGCCCGGGATCATCGCGCCCACGGGCGTATAGAGGCGCACCCGCTGGCCGAAGCCGACGAGGGCATGCCGCACCGGTTCACCCATTCCGTAAAGGACCTGGAACTCCAGGTCCTCTACGGGAACACCGACGTCGCGCGCGGTCTCGATCGCGCACGCCACCGAACGGATGTTGTGGGAACCCGACGCCAGGCGGATCCATTCATGGTTCTCGAGAAGCATCCGGACGCCGGATTCGAACGCGCGGTCGGACTCGCGCTTCTCGAGATAGACGGGTTCGGGCCAGTTGCGCTGGCGCGCCAGCGCCACCTCGCTGTCCCAATACGCGCCCTTGA
>CAZTTI010000338.1:0-4019 GCA_964615925.1 uncultured Solibacteraceae bacterium | reverse complement strand
GGCATCGCCATCTGCCGTAGTTGGAAAATGAAGCTGTCGAAGTTGCGGACCTCATGGGTGGTGTCATAGAACGACGGAAACCACCCGAGCGTGACGCTGAAAATAATGATGGCCACCAGCCCCGTGAAAAACGTCGGGACCGAGTATCCGACCATCGAGAACAGTGTCCCGGCCTGGTCGAGGGCCGAATACTGCCGGTAGGCCGAGACGACGCCGAGCGGCACGGCGATGAGCACGCCGATGACGAACGCCGTTCCGAGCACCCAGAGCGTCTGCGGGAGCCGTTCGACGATCGTGTTCATCACCGGGGCGCGAGAGGACCAGGAGATAATCCGCGTGCGGTTGCCGCCACCGGTGTCGACCCCGGCCGCCCGCTCGAAGACGGCGAGGGGCTCGTCGATGAACATCTGCCGCGCCCACTTGCCGTAGCGGACCAGGAAAGGTTCGTTGAATCCAAGCGCCTCGCGGATTTCGGCGCGGACCTCGGGAGGGATCGTCATCGGCAGGTTGGCCGTGGGATCGCCTGGCGCCAGGTCGAGAATCGCGAAGATCACGAAGCTGATCACGAGCAGTGTCGGAATGGCTCCGAGTCCACGACGGAGGAGATACGATCCCATCGCAACCGGCTATTGCCGCGTCCAGTCCTCGAAGTTCCACAGCTCGGAATCCCAGCCGTTCATCCGCATGCCCTGGATGCCGGCGCCGTGCGCGGACACTTCGCCGCGGTGAACGAGAGGGATGAGCGAGTAGCTCGAGACCAGGACATCGTTCAGCTCGGCCGTGATCTCATCGCGCCGGGCGGGATCCGCCGTCCGCTGCAGCTCGGCGTAGAGCGCGTCGTATTCCGGGGAAGCGAAGCGCGGGGAGTTCATCCCGACATATCCGTTCGCGCGGCTCGGAATCGCGCCCTGGACCCACATCCCGAGGAACCATTCCGGATCGGGCGAAGGCGAGGTGTTCGTGTACATCTGGACGTCGGCGTAGAACTTGCCGGTCGTGTCGGGGCTCGACGGATCGTCGCCGAAAAAGACCGAAGAATCCACGTTCTTGAGCTCTGTGGAAATGCCGATCTCGGTCCACCAGTTCTTGATCAGTTCCTGCGCGGTCTGGCGCACCGTGTTCGTCGATGTCTGGAACAGGATCTCGATCGGGCGTCCTTCGTGTTCGCGGACGCCGTCCCCGTTGGTGTCGACGATGCCCGCGTCGTCGAGCAGCCGCCGGGCGCCTTCCAGGTCCTGGGCCGGGCACTGGTTTTGAACCAGCGGCCACATGTTGCACGTCGGGCGCCCCCCCTGGGGCCCGTATCCCACCGCGACGAGGGTCTCGCGATCGATTGCCAGCGACAGCGCGCGTCCGATGGCGCGTTCGGTCAGGAACGGATGCGGATTGTTTCCGTCGGCGTATTCGGAACGGTGTTCGCCGAGCGCCGGGTCCGGGTTGGTCTGGTTGAGCATGAGGTGCTCGACCGAGACGCCGAACGCGGAGACCACGACGCCGCGCCCGCTCCCCGCCATCGACTGGAGAATCTCCGGTTCGACCTGCAGGTTCCAGGCGTAATCGGCTTCGTTCAACTGGAGAACGGACCGCGCAGCGGCGGCGGCGTCGCCACCGCCCTTGACGACGACCTCTTCGAAGAACGGCTTCCCCTCGTCGATGCCGCGGTACCGGGGGTTCCTGCTCAACAACCCGCTGTCGTTCGTCCGGAAGTCTTCGACCATGTAGGGACCGGTCCCGATCGGTGCGAAGTTCGACTCGGTGCATTCCACGGCCCGGGCGCCGAGGCAGTCGGCGAACTGCCCCGCCTGGAGAATCGGGCTGGTCGCGCCGACGAACGGAACCCAGGGATACGGCTTCGGGCCGTCGAACGTGACGCGGACCGTCGACTCGTCCACGGCCTCCACCGTGGCCACGCCTTCGAACGAGGAGAGCAGGCCACATCCCACTCCCGGGGCCGTGCAGTAGCGCCAGCTGAAGACGACGTCTTCGGCAGTGAGCGGGGTGCCGTCCGACCAGACGATTCCCGGAGAGAGGTTCCACGTGACCGACGTGAAGTCTTCCGACACAAGGCCGTTCTCGAGGGTCGGAATCTCGCTTGCGAGCGCCGGGACCAGGGTCCCGGTCTCGTCGTACTCGGCCAGCGGTTCCAGGACGAGGGACGCGGCGATGACCTCCTTGGTGGACCCGGTCAGATACGGGTTCAGGATCGTGGGCGCCTGCCAGAAGAGGAGCGTGGCGGTGCGTTCGCTTGCTGTCCGATCGGCGCCTTCGCCGGTCCCGGAGCCACAGGCCCCCGTCAACGTCAGAAAAAACAGGAACAGGATCTGGGCCGGCGGGCGGAACCGGTCGGTCGCATGCACGGTTGTATCTCCCTCGTCGTCGTCATCGTTCAGGAAAGTTTCAGTTAAAGACGGGGCGAATGGAGATGTCAACCGAAAGCCCCGAATCCGGCCGACGCGAAATACGCGCCGAGCACGGTGCCGCGTTCGATCATCCAGTGCCACGCGGCATGGCCGGCCAGGACCGAAAGGACAATCGTGCCGATCCGTTCCGACGTGCCGAGCTTCAGGAACGTCCAGACGGCGGGGATGAGGGCGGCGAGGACGGCGAGCTGGCCGATCTCGACTCCCACGTTGAAGGCGAAGAGGGCCGCGACTGCGTGATCCCCGGCCAGCTCGAGCGTCTCGCCGAGAGCGAACGAGAACCCGAACCCGTGGACGAGGCCGAACCCGAAGGCCATCACCCAACGATATCCACCGTCCGGCCGGATGATGTTGCCGATCGCCATCGTCACGATCGAGGCGGCGATGACGGCTTCCACGAGCGGGGGAAACCAGAGGTTGGGGGGAGTCATTCCGTAAGCGGCGGCCGCCAACGTGATCGAGTGCGCCACGGTGAACGCGGTCACGACGAGAACGAGAGGCCGGATCTTCCGGATGGGAATCACCAGGCAGAGAAGAAACAGGAGGTGGTCGATCCCGCCCAGGATGTGACCGAAACCGAGCCGGACGAAGGTCGACGAGGCCTGATACCATCGCGGGTCGAGGACGACGCGTCCGGGATCGCCGTCGAGGTGGAAGACACGCTCGGCGCCATCCGGTGACAGGAAACGCACGATGGTCGTGACGCGCAACCCCAGCCGCTCGAAACCGGGATGCAGGGCGAACCGCGCGGCTTCGGACCGGATCGGATATTCGAGCTCGACGTCGATGAGGGCCTGGGACCAATAGAGGTTCAGGTGTGCATCGAGCGGCGGTCCGCGGACGTGCGCGAGCGCGGTCTCGTATGACGTGAACGAGGGGTCGGAAGGCAGGCTCGCGCGAGTGGCGACGATCTCCGGCGGGTCCAATCGCCGCCCGTCTTCGTCGATCACCATCGGGTCCACGATCCACACGCGGGCGGCGTCGGACAGACGCGGTTCCACACCGTCCAGCTCGAGGTAACCGGGCCCGCGGGTCGCCCACTCGACGTCGTGCATGGCCTCGAGCGGGGCGCGGACCAGGACGCGGAGGTGTGAGCCCTCGGCGTGGCCGAACACCCGGACCGTGACGTCGTTGGGTATCTCGTGCCGGGCGAAAGCCGGTGGCGCGGCCAGGAGAACGGCGGTGAGCTGGACCCGGCTCACGGCTCGGGCCACGGCGGTCCCTGGTCGAGGACCGTCACCGGCCCGACGCCCATGTAGACGAACTTCTGAAGGCGTTTCCCTTCATAGGTCTCGGCCGTGTAGACGTTGCCGGCCGAATCGGCCGCGATGCTGTGGACACCGAAGAACTGGCCCGGCTGCCGGCCGCCGTCGCCGAACGTCGTCAATACTTCGAGCGTCTCGCGCAGGAGAACGTAGACCCGCTCGTTGTGACCATCGGCCAGATAAATGTAGGTCTGGTCCGGATCGCGCGAGAACGTGAGGTCCCAGACCGACCCCGAGCCGAGCGTTTCCGGCGCGATGAACGACTCGGTAACGAACTCGCCGTCCCTGGTGAACACCTGAATCCGGTCGTTGACGCGGTCGCAGGCATAAACGA
>CAZTTI010000337.1:0-4409 GCA_964615925.1 uncultured Solibacteraceae bacterium | reverse complement strand
GAAGTTCGGCGAGGGTGCCGGATTCGATCAGGCGGCCTTGGTGAACGATGGCGATACGGTCACACAATTTCTCGGCCTCGCTCATGATGTGGGTCGAGAACAAAATCGTCTTGCCCTCGTCCCGCATATTCTTGATCTGCTCGTGGACCTCGATGGCGTTGAAGACATCGAGGCCCACTGTCGGCTCGTCGAATATGAGGACGGGAGGGTCGTGGGCCAGCGTGCGTGCGATCGACACCTTCTGTTTCATTCCGGAGGAAAGTTTTTCGACCCGCGCGTCGGCGTACGCACCGAGGCTGAAGCGCTCGATCAACTGCTCGGTCCGTTCTGCGAGACGGTTCGCCGGATAGTGGTTGATGCTGGCGAAGAACGCGATGGTTTCCCTCGCCGTCATTCGCGGGTAGAGCGCGGTCGACGCCGAGTAGAATCCCAGGTTGCGCCGCGCTTCGGCGCTTTCGGCAACGACGTCGTACCCCATGATCCGGGCCGTGCCGCTCGTGGGAGCGATGACGGTCGAGAGCATTCGGAGCGTCGTGGTCTTTCCCGCTCCGTTCGAACCGAGCAAGCCCAGGACTTCGCCTTTCCGGGCGGCAAATCCGAGGCCGTCGACCGCGACGATCCGGCCCCGCCCTTCGTCATGAAAGACCTTTCGGAGATCGACGGCTTCGACGCGCGATTCCAGAGGGGTATGGCCGTTGCCGGTGTTCATGCGGATTGTCCACTTGTGCGCCCGCTGGAGAACAATTGTCTCCACAGCCGGGCGAGGGGCTTGCCTTCGGCCGATCCCAGCAGGAAGCTCTCCTGCTTCAGGACGCGCGTCGCCAGCATCAGGGCCAGGGCGACGGAAACGAGCTCGACCAGCAGCGTCAAGCCGATCAGCGGCCACTGGTACAGGCCGGCGACGGCCTCGCGAATCATGAGCGCCACGTTCACCAGCGGCACCAGCGCCAGGGCCGGAGTCAGTCCGGCCGACGGTGATTGCAGGAAGAGAACGGGGAAGAAGATCGCCAGGTAGAACGGGCCGACCAGCGACTGTCCTTCGCGGAACGTGCGTGCGAACGAAGCGAGCAACATCATTCCTGCAGAGATGAACAGGGCCAGCAACGCCGTTCCCAGGAGAATGACCAGGATCCCCCCGAGCGGCAGGACCACGCGGAAGTCGGCGTCCATGGAGAGCGCGTCGATGAGGCCCCCGAGAGTCAGGCTCATTGTCGCGAGGTTGAGCAAGCCGGCGGTGAGCGACATGGTGGCGACGTAGAGGTATTTGGCGACCACGACGTTCCGCCGTGAAACCGCCGCCGTCAGCAGCGTCTCCCACGTCGAGAGTTCGCGTTCACCGGCCGTGGAGTCCACCGCCGGGTACATCGCCCCCACACCGATCATCACGATCATGAACGTGGGGACGAACAGCCCGAGGAAGAAGCCCCCCATCTCGCGATCGGTCGCGACGTTTTCCTGCTCGATCCAGAACTGCTGGATGTCGGCCGGAGGGATCCCGGTCGCGCGGAGGGTGGTGATCAACGTGGACGAGCGATAATCCTCGAGAATACGGTCGATCCGAAGCCGCGCGGTCCGGCTCCGTTCACGCGCGCCATCGTAGATCAGCACGCCGTCGGTGCCCTCGATCATCGGCGGGAAGTCGAGGACGACGTCGATCGTTCCGGCGTCCAGGGCCTCGATCGCCAGAGATTCCGAATCGAGGCCCTCGACAAGCGCGACGCCGTCGTTGGTCCGGAGAAGCGTCAGCAGGCCGGGATGGCGGCTTTCAAGGCCTCGGACGGCGACGCGGGCCGTCACTCGGTCGGCCTGCCCTTCGACGAAGGTGACCGTCGAGAAGACGATCCACAGGATCCCCGGGTACAGGACGATGGGAAGCACGATGCTGTAGATGACGACGTTTCGCTCGCGGAGGGCGGAGCGGAGCTCGCGGGCATACAGCAGCCCGATCTCGCGGAGCGTGGACTTCATGCGATTCGACTCACTTCGGTCACGCGGGAATTGTACAGTATGGGCCGGGACCGGCCGGAGTTCAGGTTGGAATACAAATGGATCATCATCACGGCCATCATGGCCTTTGGATCGTGCGTCCAGTCGGCGGTTGGCTTCGGACTGGCCCTGGCCGTGGCACCCTTGCTGATCCTGATCGATCCGCTGTTCGTGCCCGGTCCGTTGCTGTTCGCCGCTCTCGTCCTGACGTTGTTGATTTCCTTCCGCGATCGCCGCGGCATCGACGTCTCCGGAATCGGTCCGATGATGGCGGGAAGGGTGCTCGGTACCGTGCCCGGCGCACTTCTCATCGCGCGTCTTCCGCTCGACCTCACGCGCCTCGTGCTCGCGCTGCTCGTGCTGAGCGGCGTTCTCATCAGCGTTTCGGGTTTCCGGCTCCACCGCACCCGGCGCGCGTTGTTCGGCGTCGGCGTCGTCTCGGGATTCATGAGTTCCACGGCCGCGATCGGCGGTCCTCCCGTGGCCCTGGCGTACCAGGACGCCCAGGGGCGCAGGCTTCGCGGAACGTTGTCGTTCGTCTTCAACTTCGGCACGATGATGTCGCTCGTGGCCTTGTTCCTCGTCGGCCGGCTCGGGGCCGTCGAGATGCGCATGGCGCTGATACTCCTTCCCGGGACGCTTGCCGGATTCAGCGTGTCGGGCCGCGCGGCTCGCTTCCTCGATGCGGGCCACACCCGGAAGGCGGTGCTGGCGCTCTCGGCCGTTGCCGCAACCGTCGTGTTGCTCGGCGCCCTATCCTGATCCGTATAATGCAGGGATGGCACTTTCCGAGAAGAGTTGCATCCCCTGCCGCGGCGGGATTCCGCCTCTGACGACCGACGAGATCCGGCCGCTCGCCGCCGAAGTGCCGGAATGGAACGTCGTCGAAGACCATCATATCGAGAGGACGTTCGAGTTTCCGGATTTCGCCCGGGCGCTGGAGTTCGTCCAGCGGGTCGGCCGGCTGGCCGAAGCCGAAGGTCACCATCCGGATATCCATCTGGCGTGGGGCCGGGCCGGAGTGTCGATCTGGACGCACAAGGTCGACGGTCTGACCGAGAGCGACTTCATACTCGCCGCGAAGATCGACCAGATCGATCGCGTTTCGTGAGGTCCGTCACCTATGAAGAGCCGGGGCGTCGACCGCAACCCGCGAAATCGGTTCGAGCGGTTCGAGTTCGAGCCCGGCGACGAACCTCTCGACGGAGAGGGATCTGTCCCAACCGAGTTCTACCGCGATCCGGCGCGTTCCATCATCAGCCGTAACGACAGTCCGGACGTGGGATTCGACGCGAGCGTCAATCCGTATCGTGGGTGCGAGCACGGGTGCGTCTACTGCTTCGCCCGGCCGAGTCACGAGTACCTGGGCTTTTCTGCCGGCCTGGACTTCGAGTCCCGGATCCTCGTCAAGGAAGACGCCCCCCGCCTGCTCGAGTCGGAACTCGACGCGCGTTCCTGGATTCCGGAGGCCGTCGCCATGAGCGGCGTGACCGACCCCTACCAGCCGGTGGAGCGACGGCTCGGCGTGACGCGGGGGTGCCTCGAGGTGCTCGCGCGCCGCAGAAACCCCGTCATCGTGATCACCAAGAGCGACCTGGTGGTGCGGGACATCGACATCCTGGCGGATATGGCCGCCTGGAACGGCGCGATAGTCCACATCTCGGTGACCACGCTCGATATCGGTCTCGCGCGCCGCATGGAACCCCGGGCCGCGCCACCGGCGCGTCGATTGGAAGCCATCGAACGCCTCTCCACAGCCGGAATTCCAGTCGGGGTCCTCGCGTCTCCCATCGTACCGGGACTGACCGATTGGGAGATCCCGAGGATTCTCTCCGGCGCGGGGAAACGCGGGGCCCGGTTCGCGGGTTACATCCCCCTTCGACTCCCATATGGGGTCGCCGATCTGTTCGAAAAGTGGCTCGAGGAACACTTCCCGTCGAGCCGCGCGAAGGTCCTGAACCGCATCCAATCCATTCGTGGGGGCCGCCTGAACGATCCACGATTCCGCACCCGAATGCGGGGACGGGGGCCTTACGCAGACGAGATGTCCCAGCTGTTCCGGATCGCGAAGCGGAACGGGGCGTTCGAGGAGTCACCACCTCGACTCAACCTGTCAGAATTCAGGCCCGCGCCCCCCCGCCAACGGGATCTGTTCGATTAGATCGCCTCCTGATTTATCAGCGAGATAGGTGCCATTACAGCCACGGCGAGACGTTCCCTTGTCCGGGCCCGGAATGGCACCGGGCGTGCGAGTGGTTCGTGGGATGAACCACGCGTCCATCGACAAGCCCTACCTCAGTCGGCACCCGGTCCACGACCCCAATGTGCGCCTCCATGCATACCAGATCGCGGTCGAGCAGCGCGAGGAAACCGACCCCGAAGCCGCGCTCGCCACGTTTTTGCCCATCGGTCTCGATCAGATC
>CAZTTI010000336.1:0-9154 GCA_964615925.1 uncultured Solibacteraceae bacterium | reverse complement strand
CTTATCTGGCTCACGGCGGACGGAGCCTCGTCCACCAGCGGCCGGGCAGTCAAGTGCACTCCGGCCGCCAGGCAAACAACTGCGGCGAACCTGCGGACCAGGGAGCTGCCCACGACAATCCGCACGTTGCGCCCCACCCGTCCGAGCACGAAACTCCTCCTGCTTTTCCGTGCAACCCGCGTTCCATGCCTGGAACCGGCGACGCCACCGTGGATTGAACACGCCGCTGTCGGGTCGCGGGTGGATCTTCACTCACCGAACGACCGGTAACTCTTCCCTGAATCCGGAGCCCGAGCGCCGGCCGGCGTCCCGGATTCTCCGGAATAAGACCGCGAACGCAGCTCGGACGGCCAAAGGCCCAGAGAAACGATCGTGCCAGACGGGGAGTGTTTGTCACCCACCTTATTAGTACAGGAGGTCTAACAATGACGAACCACCATGCAGACCATCGTCGTGGGAGACGCGGAGGGAGAGCAGGACTGCTCCGGTTCCAATATGAGGTTCAGGCCGGATCGAATGTCGCCATGCGGATCGCGGTGATCAGCCTCGCGAACGAGGTTCTCTTCTCGCTTAAGGAAACGTATACGAAACGCCGAACTTCACCTGCGGGCTGTCGATGACGCCAACCTTGAGCTCAACGCCGAAGTCCTGTGGAAAGTCCAAACCGACGAGAAAGTTGAAACCGGGGCCGACGTCCGTGTCGTCGCGGCCCATCGGCAAGTCGAAGGTCCGGATGACGATCGCCGGACCGGCACCGACGACGGCCGCGTAGCCGGCGTCGAGCCCGAAGCGACGGATGAATTCCCCGTTCAGAGCCAGTACGGTACGGTTGTCTCCGAACCCCGCCTCGACGTTCGGACGGAACCGGACCTGGTGGATCAAGGGATCGCTCTCTCCATGCGCGCCGATATAAAACTGATCCGGATCGGCGCTCACCCCGGCGCGTACGCCGAACCGACCCTGCGCTTCCGCGGTTTGAGGGATCAGAAGCGTGGAACTGCAGACAACGAAAAGAGCGCAAAGCGCGACACGGACGTTCATGCGTCGAGTCTCCAAGTTCGCGGCGGAATTTCAAAAGAGGCGGGGCAGCGACGTCGAATGAGAACCGCCGCCACCCCGCCTCGCCCGGGGGCTCTGGGACGCGCTAGTCGATCGCCCCGGCCGTGTCGACCGGAGTCAGCACGTGCATGGTCACGGCGCGGTTCCGGCTGCGGCCCTCCGCGTCATCATTCGAACCCAGGGGAGCGGCTGCCCCGTAGCTGAAGCTGTGGATTCGATAGACGGGCACGCCCATCTCGACGACGAGAAAACGCCGGACCGACTCGATGCGGCGCTCTCCCAAGCGAATGTTGTACTGCTCGTCACCGGTGGAGTCGGTCCGTCCCTCCAGCACGATCACCGCGTCCGGGTTGTTCTCGATCATGCGGGTGATCTCGGCCATCCCCTCTTCGGGCGCCTCGAACTCGGCGCGGTCGAAGGAGAACAGGAACTGCTCGGTATGATCCACGCGGAAGCGGTTCCGTTCGCCGAAAAGGCGGGAGAGCGTCACGATCTCCGCATTGGCCTGATCGGCGCGCTGCATTGCGGAGTCGGCGAGATCGCGTACCGCGTCGACATCCTGTTGTGTCGAATCGAGGTCGGCCTGGGTCTCGTCGATCCGGGCGTTCGTCTCGGCCTCGACATCGGTGATCTCATCGGAAAGCTCCGTTCGAGCGGCATCGACCTGGCCCTCGACGCGGCTGTCGCCTTCCTCGATCCTCGTTGTCAGGACATCGGAACTCTCCCCGACCTGCGAGCGGACATATCCTCGTGACGCGCAACCCGATGCGACGAGAAGAGACGCGAGCATCGCGGCCCCGAAAGTCATTCTGATGATTCTGTTCATCGACGTATCTCTGTTCATCGACATATCTTGGTTCCTCCTCAGAGTTGGCGGGCGTCAGACCCCGAGGGCGTCCCACGGTCCCGTGCCCTGCGAACTCAGAGGTGCAGGAGCCCTTCCACTCGCTTCCATGGCGCAAAAAAGGCCATTAAATATATATGTTTCAGTTATTTAAAGGGTTGACCCCGCGAACCACCGGTCTCCCTGACCAGTGGCGGATCGGGGAAAATCTCCCGGCAACGACCGGGGCTACGCCTCTGGAGGGACTCCCGAGACCGATGTCGCGGGATCCGGGGAAAAAGGCCCGCGGAAGGCACGCCCGACCGCCGAGGGCCGACAAGCCAATGCTTCTCCAGGATGTTGATGATAAGTGACTTGGGCTACACGACATCACAAGGCACGCGACGTGCAGCAACGCGATCGCCTGCCGAGCACCCTTCGAGCGCTCGATTTCCTGCCAGGATCACTCCTTCATCCAGACGCGGCGTCCCGGAAGGGACGCCGTCATCCCTCCCAGTGGTCGCTTCCAAGGGCAAGCCCGGGAAAATTTTCCGCCCTTTCAATCGAAGAGGGATGAAGCGGACGGCGCAGCCGGTTCGCGGGCGGGTTCGATGAGACCGGGATGGTTCGCGCGCGACGCGTTCACGTCACTCGACACGGCGTACGCCTCGAACCGGGGTCTCGCATCGGGATGCGTGATGCGCTCGACGACGACGCGTTCCCCGCCGCATTCCCCATGGTCGAGCCACACCGCATGGCCCGAGCGCGGGAGGACCACGGGCATCCGGTCGTGGATCGGCCGGATCACGGGATCGGCGGCGGTGGTGAGGATCACGAAATGGCGATCCCCGGAGTGGGATTCCTCCCAGACTCCGGCGAACGCGAACGGTTCACGGCTTACGAGGACGATACGGTACGGCTGCTTGCGGTCGAACGTCGCCTTCCACTCGTAAAACCCGTCGGCGATCACGAGGCACCGGCGCCGGCGGAACGACTCGCGAAACGCCGGACGCGAATCCACGCTTTCCGAACGGGCATTGATGAGGAGACGGGAAACGCGGCTCCCCTCTTCATTGACTTCATTGACGGCCCTCGTCATCCCCCAGAGCATGGAGCGAATCCGTCCGGGAGCATCATTCGCAATGACCGGGAGATGTTGTCCCGGACTGGCGTTGTAGGCCGGCACCAGCCGTTCGGCACCGGATTCGTCGAACTCGGCATCGAAGTAATCCGCCAGGTCGTCCGGCGTTTTCGCAACGGTATAGCGGCCGCACATCCGAGTTCTCAGGACGTCCGGATGCGCGCCCCGGCCAGGTCCGTCGCGAGCGCCCGAACCTGGCGGGGCTCCAGATCGACGACGGCGTCTTCGAGCCCGGGGAAGCTCACACCGACGCGCGCGGGGACGCGGTCTCCGAGAGGGAACGTCAAATAGTGCACCGAACTGATCCGGCCTTCGGCCACCTGACGGCGGTCGAACTCCGGATGCACGCGATCGCCGTTCGCGGTCTCGATGTAGAACGATTCCGGCAAGCCTTGCCAGCGCGAAAGCAACTCCTTCCGCTTCGCGGGATCATCAATCTCGATCAGGAGTGTGACGCCGATCTCTCCCGGCCCTCCGGCCAGCTCGTTGGAGGTGTCGATTTCGTGGACAATGTCTTCTTCCCGGTCGATGCGCTCCGCGCGGATCATTTCCTGAATCTGGTAGAGCACGGTATCGTGGTTTTCGAAGAGCAACGTGAAGTACTCTCCGAGGTGGAGCCGCCGGTCCCTCTTCTGCTCGAGCACCTTCGCGCGAAACGCCTCCCGCGTCTTTTCGTAATCGGCGAAGCCCTGGACCTCGTCCCGGGTCACCTTCTTCGGGTTCGCACCACTCATCAGGAGTCCTCTCCGCGATCGATCCTGCGGGGAAAGCCGTCGTCGCGATAAGCCCGGGAAAGGATCGTCATCGGGTGCATGGGCTTCACGCCGGCGTGTTGCTCGAATTGAATCGCGGCGAGCGGGCAGTCGGTCGACCACACCTCCGAGCCGGATTCCTTCATTCCGCGGAACGCTTTTTCGCCGATGCGTTTCGACGCCTCGAAGCCCTCGACCTTCAACGCATACGTCCCGTCGTGACCGCAGCACTCAGTCACCATCGCGGCCTTCACGCCCGGAATCTTCTTGAGCAGGTCCCGCCCCTTGAATCCGACGGCTTGAGCGCGAAGATGACACGGCGCGTGGTAGCCGACCGTCTCCCCGGGCGTCGACCGGAAGTCCGTATTGAAACGCGGCTCGTTCCGGATCGACCAGAGGAATTCGCTCGGATCCATCGTCGCCCGGGCGACCCTTTCGGCCCGTTCCCGGTCTTCGGCCGCGACCAGCTCCGGATACTCGCGGCGCAACATCATCGAGCACGTGGGATTGATCGCCACGACCCGGGCCCCGGCTTCGACGAAGGGAACGAGCCGGTCCAGGTTGCGGCGAGCCTGGACCCGCAGCCCCTCGATGTCGCCGGCCTCCCAACGCGGCATGCCGCAGCACTCGAGGCCGCGAGCGCAACGCACGTCCACCTGATTCCGCCGGAAGACGTCGACAGTGTCGCGCCCGATCCCGGGTTCGTTGTTCTGGACGTAACAGGTCTGGAAGAGGACGGCCTCTCCCCCGGGCTCCGGGTCGTCGATCAACCCTTCGGCCTCGGCCCATTTTTCGAACGTCTGGGCGGCAAAAGCCGGAAGCTGCTTTTCCCTGTGAATCCCGATGACTTTTTCAAGGAACCACCGGTGAACGCCGATGCGGTTCATCGTGTTTGCCAGGCCGAAACTCGCCCGGGCGAGCGAACCCGCAAGGTCCGGGTCTCCCAGAACCTTGTCGCGGAGCCCGGAACCTCTCTCGCGGGCCCGCTGCGCTTTGAATCGATGGACGAGCCGGGGAAAGTCTAACTGGAACTCGTGCTGGTCGCGAGGCGTATAGGGGCACTGGACCTCGCAGAGCTTGCACTGGAAACACGCGTCCATGACCCGGGCCGTGTCCTGATCGGTCAGGCGGGACACGTCCCCGTCATAACGCGTGTCCAGCATGTCGAACAGGTTCGGAAACGAATCGCAGAACTTGAAGCACATCCGGCAACCGTGACAGATCTCGAACACGCGCTCGACTTCCTTCGCGAGCGCTTCCCCGTCCCAATACTTCGGATCGTTGGGATCGTAGGTGAGGCCGTCAGTCGGCAGGTACGAGATGCGTTCGTTGTTCCCGGACAAGCGGATCGTTCCCCGCGCGCGGTCTACGCGATCGTCTCCAGCATCTTGGCGAATCGGCCCGCGTGGGACTTTTCCGCCTTCGCCAGCGTTTCGAACCAGTCCGCGATCTCGTTGAATCCTTCGTCGCGGGCGGTCTTGGCCATCCCGGGGTACATGTCCGTATATTCGTGCGTTTCCCCCTCGATGGCCGCTTTGAGGTTGAGTTCAGTGTCCCCGATCGGCAGACCGGTCGCCGGATCCCCCACGGTCTTCAGATAGTCGAGGTGACCGTGCGCGTGCCCGGTCTCTCCTTCGGCGGTCTCACGGAAGTTGCTGGCGATCTCGGGATACCCCTCGACATCGGCAACCTTCGCGAAATACATATATCGGCGGTTCGCCTGGGACTCGCCTGCAAAGGCGTCCTTGAGATTCTGGTGAGTCCTTGTACTCTGCAGTTTGGCCATCACTACCTCCTTTGGTTGGCTTTCCGTGGTGATCGATCCCGATCCATACTAACGATCCCGGAGCGCCGAGTGAACCTCGATCACAGGATGACGGACGACGCCCCATAGTTCAAATCGATTGTTTCTATCCAGAATAGACAGTGACGATGACCCCGATTTCGCGAAAGCCCCTGCGCGTTCGCGCCGATAAGGAGAACGAATCCAAAGGAGCGCACGATGAAGCCGATCTCGAAGGTGACGCTGGTGGCCCTCGTGGCCGCGATGGCATTGGGATCCGGAACGGCCCTCGGCCAGGGACGCGGGCGAGGCGGGACCTCGAATCAAGCGAATCAAGCGGACGGGGCGGTTTCCGCGGGCGAGCGCATCATCCGGGATTGGTTCGGCAACTCCCACAATCTGGCCGGGCTTCCTCCCGGTCTGGCCAAGCGCGAATCGCTCCCCCCGGGCCTCGCGCGGCAACTGCGCGAACGCGGCCATCTGCCGCCCGGGCTCGAGCGCCACATCCACGATCTCCCGGCGGATCTGGTCCTCCGCCTGCCTGTGGAGCGAAACCGGCGGTGGATCATGATCGGGGGCAACGTCATCCTGCTCGACGAGACGACGTCGCTCATCGTCGACATCTTCGAAAACGTCTTCTGACAGCGCGGCGCCCGGCGGGAGTATACTGGCCTCGACTTGGCGTGCCCGGAACTCTCCGGGCCACACGGGACGAAAGAGCCGTTCGTGCACCAATTTCATATCCCTTTCCGGAATCGTTCCGTTCCGTTGGCCCTCGTCTTCGGACTCGTCTTCGGCCTCGTCTTCGGCCTCGTCTTCGGATTGACGGCCACGCTCGCGGCCCCCGCGAACGCGCAATACGCGACGCGCGCGGAAGAGATCGCCGCCGAACGTGCCGCCCGGCGGGATGCAGCCCAACCGGCGGAGCTGTCCACCGCCGAGGCGCGGCTGAACGCGATCGAAGACCGGAAGGTCCTGGAGCGGCTGGCGTTCGGGTACCATGGCCTGAGCCTGGCATTGGGCGGACTCGAGAGCGGCCAGGGATTCGCGCTCGGGCCGCGTTACCTCCGGACCGATTTCCGGGAAGGGCGTGTCCACGCGAGCGCGTCGGCGCGATACGCGTTCTCGCGCGCCTACGTCGCCGACGCGGCGTTGTCGTTCCCCCGACTCGTCGGCGACACGATGCTCCTGGAGGTGTCCGGCGTCCACCGCAACTACCCCAGGATCGACCACTACGGCCGCGGTCCGGACTCTTCCCCGGATGCCCGCACGCACTACCGGCTCGAGGATACGGCGTTCCGAACCCGGCTTGGGTTCCGGCCCGCCGGCGCTCTGACCGTCGGAGTCTCCGGAGGCGCCCTGTTCGTGAACACCGGCCCGGGCAACCTCGCGGCTGGCCAACGCCCGAGGACCGAAGCCATCTTCGATCCCGTCGCCCTCCCCGGGCTCGACCGCCAGACGAGTTTTCTCGAAACCGGCGTGTGGGCCGCGTTCGACTACCGGGATAGCCCTCTCGGAGCACGGAGCGGCGGGAACTACACCGCCCGGTTCACTTATTTCCGCGACCGCGAGCTGGATCGGCACGATTTCCGGCGGCTGGACATCGAGGCCCAGCAATACATCCCGTTTTTCGCCAAACGGCGCGTATTGGTGCTGCGCGTCAAAACCGCCCTGACGTTCGCGAACCCGAACCAGTCGGTCCCGTTCTACCTCCAGCCCGCTCTGGGCGGGTCCGACGACCTCCGCGGCTTCCGCTCGTTCCGCTTTCACGACGACCAGATGATCGTCTCGAATATCGAATACCGGTGGGAGTCGTTCGCCGGCCTGGACATGGCGGTCTTCTTCGACGCCGGCAAGGTGATCGAGAGCCGGGCGGACGCCGACTTCAGCGACCTGGAGACGTCGGTGGGATTCGGCGCGCGGTTCAACGTCCGGAACTCGACGTTCCTGCGCATCGATACCGGATTCAGTCACGAAGGTGCACGGATATGGTTGAAGTTCGCCAACCCGTTCTGAGGGCGTTCGCCATCGTCGCGACATCGGTGGGGCTCGTGGGGGCCCTTCCGCCGGCCGCGGCCCAACGCTTCTATCCCGACGATCCCCTCGTGGACGATCCACCACCGCTCTCCCTCGGGGAGGTCACGCGGCGCGAGTTGAACGACTACTACGACCTGTTCGCGCACACGTTCGGAGATCCCGGGGAACAGCAGTCCGAGGCTCCGTCCCCGATCCGCGCGCTGTCGGTCAACACGCTCGACGAGGTCTCCAACGGAGCGTGGTTCACCAACCGCATCGGGTCGAGGCCGATGTCCATCGCCGAGATCCGCGCGGGGCCACGGAGCGGGGAAGGAGCCCCGGATGCGAGCGGACCATGGACCATCGTCGGCGCGAAAACCTCGGGGATCACCCCCGGGTTCCAGATCCTGGACGCCCGGGGCGAACGCTATCTGCTGAAGTTCGATCCGATGGATCACCCCGAAATGGCCACGGCGGCCGACGTCATCGGATCCCTGATCTTTCACGCCCTCGGGTATCACGTCCCCGAGAACTACCTGGTGGTCTTCGACCGCGACGATCTCGTGATCAGCGGCGAGGCCACGATGGAGGACTACCTCGGCGTCGAACGGCCGATCTCCGAGTTGGACATCAACACGGCGCTGGCGACGATCCCGCCGACCGGAGACGGCCGGATCCGGGCCGTGGCGAGCCGCTTCGTCCCGGGGACACCGATCGGAGAATTCCGCTACTACGGAACGCGATCGGATGATTTCAACGATACGGTCCCACACGAGCACCGGCGCGAGCTCCGGGGACTGCACGTCTTCGCCGCCTGGGTCAACCACAACGACTCGCGCGCGATCAACACGCTCGACTCGCTGATCGAGGAAGACGCCACGCGCTCCATCCGGCACTTCCTGATCGACTTCGGCGCGACGCTCGGAAGCGGCAGCGTCGTCTCCAACTCGGCCCGCGACGGCAACGCGTATTTCTTCGAGACGCGTGAAGCGCTGGCGCAATTGTTCACGCTGGGCGTCTACGTCCCGTGGTGGGCCCGCGCGAATTACTACACCTCGGATGCCGTGGGGATGATCCTCACCGATCCCCTCGACCCGGAAAGATGGAAGCCCAACTACCCGAATCCGGCGTTCATGAATCGGCTTCCCAATGACGTGTTCTGGGCGGCCAAGAAGGTCATGGCGTTCACCGACGACCAGATCCGCGCCATCGTGGAAGAAGGGCGGTACTCAAATCCCGAGGACGAAGAGGCGATCGTCGACTACTTGACCACACGTCGCGACGCCATCGGTCAGGCGTACTTCCGGTCGGTCATTCCTCTCGATGGGTTCGAGATCGTCGACGGCGAACTGACCCACGACGACCTCTCACAGATCCACGGCGTCGCGGATCCGGAACCCCTCGCCGTGGCGTGGTCGATGTTCGACAACGAAACCGGAATGCATGAAGCGATTCCACAGGCGTCGACGTTCCAGCTGCCTCCCGCCGTGGTCGAGATGGGAACGGGACAATACGCCGCGGCCACGATCCGGTCGGAGACCGATCCGTCCAGGGGCGTGGTGGTGTACCTTCGTAAGGAT
>CAZTTI010000335.1:0-3315 GCA_964615925.1 uncultured Solibacteraceae bacterium | reverse complement strand
CGCCATGCCCCGCATCAAGATCGGCCGTTACCTGCGGTTCGAAGAGAATGCGGACGTTTTCCGCCTGGTCCAGTTACAATGCCGTCCCAGCGAAGGACGTCGCCGAGATGATGGGCCACGCCGAGAGTCAACATGCAGCTGACCTACATCCAGACCATGGGCCCGGCGAAACGGACCGCGGTGGAGAAAATCGCGAGCGAATTGGCCAGGATTGGCCAGTTTCTGACGTGAGTGAAAAATCAGTGGTGGTAAACTGAAGAATCTAAAGTGACGGGATCGTAGCTCAGTCGGAAGAGCGCCTGCTTCACACGCAGGAGGTCATCGGTTCGAGCCCGGTCGGTCCCATTTCACCTCTTCGAAATCAGTGATCGTTGGATTGACTGTCCCGGCGTCCAGGGCGCGTGCGAACCAGCGATCCGACTACTCCGACAAGATCCGATCGTAGTCTGTGTGAGAGCCGATCCAGAGCCAGAGCACGCCATCCGAGGAGTCCACGCCAGAGCTCGGTGACGAAGGCCAATCCTCACCGAGCGCATCCGTGCGATCTTCTTGAAGTGCGACGAGGAATGGCGAGGATCGGCCTTCAAGAGATCGAAGTTCTTGCGGGCCAGGTCTTGGACAGGGAGATTCGTGCGATCGCGAGCAGGTACGCCTTGACGCTGATGCGCTTTCCGGCGCCTCCGCACCGGGGCGAGGGAACCTGCGAGAAACCGAGAGACCTTCTGATTGACGTCAGCCCCCTACTGTAGTCTTATTTGGCCCGGCTCCGAACTCGTCCGTTGCCGACAAGCCCACCGAACAAAACAACCCCCAATGCCACCGAACTCCTCTGAAAAACTCACCCGAACACTCGGGGCGTGGGGCGTCGGCCTGCTCGCGATCAACGGATTGATCGGGGCCGGGATCTTCGGGCTGCCCAGCGGCGCCGCCAGCCTGGCCGGGGAATACAGTCCTGCGGTCTACGTGCTCTGCGCGCTGCTGATTCTGCCGATCGTGTTGTGTTTCTCCGAGGCGGCCTCCTACGTCCGGGGAACAGGGGGGCCGATCCGTTACGCCGACGAAGGATTCGGCCCGTTTTTCGGCTTCCAGACCGGATGGCTGCTGTATGTCTCCAGCGCCACCGGTCTGGCGGCGAACAGCGTCTTGCTGGTCGACAACATCGGCTTCTTCTGGTCCGGCGCGGCCACCGGAACAGGCCGAATCCTGTTGTTGGCCCTCGTCTGGATCATCCTGACCGGCCTGAACGCAATCGGGTCGGTGCGGGCGATCCGTGCGCTGGCCGTTTTGACCGTTCTCAAGCTGGCGGTGCTCCTGTTGCTGGTCGGCGCCGGTGTCGCATACTTCGGTTCCGGCGTCCTGCCGGACATACGATCCGATGTTCCCCCGGCCGGTGCATTCGGGGCTGCGGCGCTCCTGCTGGTCTACGCGTTTGCCGGTTTCGAGTCCGCCGTCATCCCGGGAGGCGAAACGCGCCGGCCGGCGCGGGACATGCCCGCCGGGCTGCTCTGGACGCTGGGCGGCGTCGCCGTCCTGTACGTGCTGATCCAGCTCGTCAGCATGCGAGCCGTACCCGGCCTCGCCCTTTCGACCACGCCGCTCCTGGACGTTGCCGACGCTCTGATGGGCCCGGCCGGCCCCGTCATTCTCATGTTCGGTGTCGTGGTGTCGGTGGGCGGAAATCTGCTGCGCGGCGCATTCACGAACCCGCGGGCGACCTACGCCCTGGCTCTGGACCGCCGGCTGCCCGGCTGGTTCGGCGCGGTTCACGAACGATTCCACACACCGCTCAACTCGATCGTCTTCTTCGGTACGCTCTCGTTCATCCTGGCCGCGCAGGGTTCGTTCATCTGGCTGGCGACGGCGAGCGTCGTGCCGAGGCTCGTGGTGTATGCCGTGGTCTCGGCCGCCACGCCGCGGCTCCGGCGCGCTTACGCGGGGCAGGAAGGATTCGTTCTGCCGTGGGGACCGATGGTGCCGTGGATCGCCGTCGCCGTGTCGCTGGGCCTGTTGTCCGTGGCCGAGTGGGGGGCGTTCGGGACGACGCTGCTGATCATGGGAACGGGGGCGATACTCTACCGCATGGCGCGCGACGGTCGTCGCCCGGCCTGAACCGGTCAGAACCGGTCAGACCAATGCGTCCATGACCTTGGCCAGCCTGCGATCGGCTTCGTCGACAACGGTCTGGAGTTCGGAGCTGTCGACAAGACTGAACATGGCCTTGGGGTCGGCAATCGAAACGCGGACACCCTCCGCGGTCTCCTGCACGACGACGTTGCACGGCAGGAGAAGTCCGATCTCGGGATCCCGTGCGAGGGCCTGGCTTGCGAGCGTGGGGTTGCAGGCGCCCAGGATCTTGTATGGACGGAAGTCAAGGTCGAGCTTCTTCTTCAGAGTGTCGCGGACATCTATTTCAGTAAGCACGCCGAATCCCTGTTCCTTCAGCGCCGCGGTCACCGCTTCCAGAGCGCCGTCGAAATCCGATTTCACCTTCTTGACGTAAGCGTAACCCATCGATCCTCCCAAGGTCGTCGCGCCACGTGCGCCACGATCAAGACAGCCTCGAACCGATTGACGTTCTCGACGGGGCGGTCGCCCCCGAGGATGACGCTCGGGTTCTCCTCCATCGCGGCGTCCCACTCGGCCTGAGTGACCTCATACTTGCCCATCTCCAGGCTGTTCGTGATGCGAACGCGGTGACGGGGGCGCTCGTCGTCTCTGCAATTCCCGTCGCCCGGCGAGCAGCCCATCATGAATTCGCCAGCCGGGATCTCGACGAACTCCATGCCGATGTCATTTGTCAGGGCCCGGGTTTGCGCTCCCAGAGGCGTCTCGGCCAGGAGCCACGCCAAGGCCAGCGCAAACATGGTGAACGAGACGAATCTCATGGACTCCTCCGCTGGTTTCTTGAGGAGCATGTTGCCGACAGCCTTCCCGAGTCAACCGAATAGCCCACGGATGAGCACATGGCTGTTCGAACGCCGCAACCTCAGAACAGCGAGAGATCCTCGTGCGCCTCCACGTAGGCCTCGACATGATTCTTGTAGATGCGGGCGACACTCCGCGTCCGCTCGCCCCCGCCTTCTGGAAACACGGCCGAATGACCGTTCTCGAACGTCAACCGATGCACGGGCATCACCTCGCGGGTCGCGCTCGACAGGAAACACTCAGTGGCACGGGCCGCGTCCGAGCTCGAGATCTCGGTCTCGGTCGTCTCGATCCCGTTTGCGCCGCAAGCCTCGTGGATCGCGGCCTTCGTCAAACCGCGCAGATTTGCCGCCGTCTGCGATGGAGTGACGAGCGCGCCGTCGATATCGA
>CAZTTI010000334.1:0-3314 GCA_964615925.1 uncultured Solibacteraceae bacterium | reverse complement strand
GCCGAGCTGTCCCTGGGAAGCTCGGCCACATCGCCTCAGATGACGCCGTCCGCGCGGAGGCTGTCGATCTCCGGATTCTCGTATCCCAGAGAGTGCAGGATCTCGCAGGTGTGCTCGGAGAGCCGCGGCGGGGGTGAAGTCAACTCCCCGGGTGTCTTCTCCAGCTTCGCCGCGAGATTGAACAGCCGGATCGGTCCCGCTTCAGGGGCGTCGATCGAACGGATCGTCTCGCGATGGCTCACCTGTGGCGCGAGAAGCGCCTGCTCGAGCGAGAGGATCTCCCCCGAGGGGACGCCCCGCGTATTGAGCGCCTCGACCCAGAAGGCAGTCGTGTTCCGAATCAGCCTCTCTTCCAGCAAAGGCGTGAGGAGCTTGCGATTCTTCTTCCGCTCGTCGCGTTCCCGGAACCTCGGATCTTCCTTCAGCCGGGGAACTCCGAGCACCTCCGCGACCGCCTCCCACTGGTCCTGCTGATTGGCGGCGATATTGATGTGGCCGTCGCCGGTCCGGAACGTCCCGGAGGGCGCGGCGGTAAAGTTGTCGTTGCCCATCGGGACTGGCGTCTGGCCTCCGATGAGAAGGTTCGCGGCGACCCACCCCATGAGCGGCATGATCGAGTCGAGGAGCGCCACGTCGATGAACTGCCCCTCTCCGGTCCGCTGGCGGTGAACGAGCGCGACCGCCACCGCGAACGCAGCCTGGATTCCGCCGACGGTGTCGCAGACCGGAAAGCCCGCCCGGAGCGGATGGAGCCGCTCATCTCCGTTCACGTCCATGACGCCGCTGAGGCCCTGAATGATCTGATCGTATGCCGGCTTGTGAGCATCGGGACCGGTCTGGCCGAAGCCGGAGATCGCACAGTAGATCAGGTCGGGCTTCTCGGAACGGAGCGCGGACCAGCCCAGGCCCAGTCTATCCATGACGCCGGGCCGGAAGTTCTCGACCAGAACGTCCGCCGTCGCCGCCAGCTTCAGGAAGATCTCCTTGCCGCGCGATTCCTTCAGATTGAGCGTCAGCGACTTCTTGTTCGCATTCTGCGCGAGGAAGCTGGTTCCCATCAGTTTCCGGTTGAGATCCGGAACGCAGCCGAGCTTCCGGGCGAGATCGCCACCCGTCGGATTCTCGATTTTGATCACCTCGGCGCCGCAAAGCGCGAGCAGCTCGGTCGCGAAAGGGCCTGCGAGGACGTTGGTGAGATCGAGGACCCGGATCTGTTCGAGCGCTCTCATGTCGAAGGTCCGGAGTACGCGGGCTCGGCGAACCGACGCGGCCCCGTCTTGCGGATGTTCCCGGGCAGAACCCGGCCGAAGAACGACTCGGCATCGCGCGCCGCATCGAGGATGGCCTCGAGTTCGACGTCGGCACGAAGTCCCATCGCCTGAAGCAGGTGCACCAGGTCCTCCGTGCAGACGTTCCCGGAAGTGACCGCGGCGAAGGGACACCCGCCCAGCCCGGCAAAGGAGGACTCGAAGTAGCGGACCCCGGCCCGGAGCGCTGCGAATGCATTGACCAGTCCGAGCCCGTACGTCTCGTGGAAGTGGCAGGCGCAGTCGAGCTCCCCATCGAGGTCGAAAATCGACGCGAAGAGGTCCTCCACCGCGGAGGGATCCGCCATGCCCGCCGTGTCGGCCAGACTGATCCTCCGGAAGCCGCTGCCGACGAAGCGTTTGACGAGCTCCAGCACCCGATCGCCCGGGACCGCTCCTTCGTATCCGCATCCGAACGCCGACTGCACCGAGAGCTGGACTCCCTTTCCCTCGGCCAGCGCCCGCCGCCCCATCGCCACGATCCGTTGCGTCGCCTCGGCGATCGTCATCCCGGTGTTGTGCCTGCTGTGAGTCTCGCTCGCCGAGACTCCCATGCAGAACAGATCGACTCCGCAGGCCAGGCCCCGGTCGAGTCCTTTCTCGTTCAGAACCAGAGCGGACAGCACGGTGCGCGCCGGACGCCTCTCCGAACGAGCGAACCACTCGAAGATCCGGTGTGTGTCCGCCATCTGCGGCACGCGCTCCGGATTCACGAACGACCCGACCTGGACGATGTCGATTCCGGATGCGATCAGACGTTCGATCCAATGGATCTTCTTCTCGATCGGGACGAGGGTCTGTTCGGCCTGCAATCCGTCCCGCGGGCCGACTTCATGGAGAACGATCACAATGGCCTCCCGTGGAGGCGGCGTCTTGCCGCCCGTTCGCATTCACGGAGGATTCGACATCCTGCCCGTGAGGACCCCCGGCGGAAGCCGGGGCGCCACACCACCTCAGACGGCGACCGGCGAGGTCGTTGCGGCTGCAACGGCCTCGGCCATCTCGAGCGTCGAGCTCTCTCCGCCCATGTCGTAAGTTCGCACTTTTCCTTCGCGGAGCACCTGAACCACGGCGCGCTCGATTCGATTCGCCCGCTCCCGTTCGCCGAGCCACTCGAGCATCATGCGCGCGGCCAGGATCGTCGCGATCGGGTTCACCCGATAATGGCCCGCGTGTTTCGGCGCCGAGCCGTGCGTCGGCTCGAAGACGGCGAGCTTCTCACCGATGTTCCCGGAGCAGCCGAAACCGAGCCCGCCCACCATCTGCGCGCAGAGATCGGAGATGATGTCGCCGTAGAGGTTCGGCGCGACCAGCACGTCGTACCGATCGGGATTCTTGAGCAGCCACATGGTCATGGCATCCACGTTGGCTTCGTCCATCGCGACGTCGGGATACTCGCGCGCGACCTCCCGCGCGGCGTCCAGGAACAGTCCGTCCGTCGCGCGGACCACGTTCGCCTTGTGCACGACCGTCACTTTCCTTCGCGAATGCTCGCGAGCGAACTCGAACGCGGCGCGCACGATCCTTTCGGAACCTCTCGTCGTGTTGATCTTGCACGAGATCGCGTACTCGCCGCCCGGGAGCCCCTTGAAGGGTCCGAAGCTCTTCGACAAGTCTGCGAGCGTCGAGGAGAGCTTCTGAGGCACCGGATGAAACTCCACGCCCGCATAGAGATCCTCGGTGTTCTCACGAAACACGACGAGATCGATGTCTCCTCGGAAATTCAGTGGATTTCCCGGATAGGCCTTGCATGGACGGAGGCAGACGTAGAGATCGAACATCTGCCGCATCCTCACGATCGGAGAGCGGTAGACGAGTCCCTGACCTCGGAGCGAGGGGTTGAGCTCCGCTTCGGCCGCCTTCATCGGCTTCGACGTGATCGCTCCGAACATCGCCGCATCCACGCTCCCGAGCAGATCGACCGTCCTCTTCGGAAATGCATCTCCCTCACGGCACCAGTAGTCCCAGCCGATGTCGCCGTGAACGTACTCGGCATCCAGCTCGACG
>CAZTTI010000333.1:0-4030 GCA_964615925.1 uncultured Solibacteraceae bacterium | reverse complement strand
GACCATGAAGGGCAAGGGGAGGGCGCGGGTGACGCCGTCGGAGGTCACCTGCCTCTCTTCCATCGCCTCGAGTAGGGCGGATTGTGTCTTCGGGCTGGCGCGATTGATCTCGTCACCGACCACGATGTTGGCAAAGATCGGACCGGGCTTGAACTCGAACTCGATGGTGTTCGGGTTGAAGACGGCGACGCCCAGCACATCGGAGGGGAGCAGGTCGCTGGTGAACTGCAGCCGATTGAACGTCGAGCCCACGGCCGTCGCCAACGCGTGCCCGAGCGTCGTCTTTCCGACGCCGGGGACGTCCTCGATCAGCAGGTGGCCCTCGGCAATCAGGGTGATGATGGAACGCTCGACGGCGTCGTCCTTACCTTTGACGACGCGGCCGATCGCGGTCCGCAGGTCGGCAACCTGCTCGAAAACCGTGCCGGTGATCGTGCTCATGGAAAAGACCGCTTTCTCGTTCGGAGCCGTCATGCGCCCCGTCGTAAGCTATTCATTGTCTTGGACATCCGGTAGTCACTTCCGGATACCCGTGGAGCGGAGGCGATACCCCCTGGTGTTATCATCGGACGTTTCGTGTCCGGGCATGAGCCCGACCGTAGGGGCGAGCCTGCTCCAGGCGTCGACCGAACACAGGGACAAACGATGAGAAGGGAACTTTCCGAGGCTCGGACCGTCGTCATCAAGCTGGGGACGTATGTGCTGACGCGGGCGGAGGATGGAACGATGGCGACGGCCCGGTTGCGGTCGCTGGTCTCCCAGTGCGCGCGGCTCGTCGGTGAGGGGAAGAGGGTCATCGTCGTCTCCTCCGGCGCCGTGGGGCTCGGACGAAGCGCGCTGGGATTGGAAAAGGTGACCGCGACGCCGGACAAGCAGGCTTGTGCCGCGGTCGGACAGAGCCTGCTGATGAAGGAATACCAGCGTCTGTTCTCCCGCCATGGCCTGATCGCGGCCCAGGTTCTGGTCACCGCGGGCGACTTCTCCGACCGGCATCGCTATCTGACCTTGAGTCAGGCGTTCGAGCGCCTTCTCGGTTATGGGACGGTTCCGATCGTCAACGAGAACGACACGGTGTCGGCCATGGAGATCGAAGAGGACGCGCGAACGCACAGCTTCGGAGACAACGACCTGCTCTCCGCCCTGGTGGCGTCCAAGCTGGGGGCCGACCTCCTGGTGATCCTGACCAACGTCGACGGTGTGTACGACAGCAACCCGGAAACGAACACCCACGCGGCGGTGATCCCCGAACTCACCGACTTCGACGCCGTCCGGCGACTGGGTTTGAGCGGTCAGTCGGCGTATGGCCGTGGTGGGGTGGCTTCAAAGATCGAGGCGGCCCGGCTCGCGTCGTACAGCGGGGTCCAGACCATCATTGCCTCCGGCTTTCGGAGGAACGCGATCCTGGACGCCGCGGGAACCCTCGTCCCCGTGAAGAATCGTCTGCGCCGCCGCCAGCAATGGATCGGTTTCGGGTCGGGGTACCGCGGCATCATCCGGATCAACGCCGGCGCGGTCGAGGCGCTGACCTCGAAAAACGCCAGCCTCCTGCCGAGCGGCGTCGTCGACGTGCGTGGCCGCTTTTCCGCCGAAGACGTCGTGAGCGTCGAAACCGTTGACGGAAGGGAAATCGCTCGTGGAATCAGCTACTTCTCCGCAGACCAGGTCCGTCAGATCCAGGGTTGTCACAGCCGCGAAATCGCCGCGAAGCTCGGTGTCGGCGGTCCCCAGGAAGTGATCCACCGCGATCATTTGGTAGTATTCGCTGAGGGGTAGGCCCCTCGTGCCCTTCCAACGCGCTTGGGTGGCACCGGGAGATCTCATGTCCAGAATGATCGTGAACAAACCGGCGGAACCGGCCCAGACCGATACCCGCGTCCTTCTCCAACGGTCGAAGGCCGCTTTCTATCGGATGCGGGCGTTGCCCGTCGAGGTCCGCAACAGAGCGCTCGCGGTTCTCGCCTCGACGATTCTCGAGCGCCAGGATGCCTGGCTGGATCAGAACTCCAGGGACCTCGAGGAGTGGAAGGACCAGTTGGCTCCGAGCCTCTACGCCAGGCTCCGTCTCGACGAATCGAAGGTCGGCCAGATCGTCCAGGGCATCCGGGGCATCATCGCGCTCCCCGACCCGATCGGCCGCGTGATGGATCGCACGATCCTCGACGACGGTCTCGTCCTGGAGAAAGTGTCGGTGCCGTTGGGTGTGATCGCGATGGTCTTCGAGTCGCGCCCCGACGTCCTTCCCCAGATCCTGTCGCTGGCGCTGAAAAGCGGCAACTCCGTGGTCCTCAAGGGAGGGCGGGAAACCCGGAACTCCAACCGGGCGTTCATGAAGATCGTCGCCGAGGTGGGTGAAAAACTCGACGAGCTTCCGGAGGGCTGGGCCCAACTCGTCGACACGCGGGAGGACTTCCACGAACTGTTGAAGTACCCCGAGTACGTCGACCTGGTGATCCCCCGCGGATCGAACGAGCTCGTCCGCCAGATCCAGCAGTCGACTCCGATCCCGGTGCTCGGGCACGCCGACGGGATCTGTCACGTGTACATCCACGCCGAGGCCGACATCGAGAAGGCCGTTCGGGTCGCGATCGATTCGAAGACCCAGTACCCGGCCGTATGTAATGCGGCCGAGACGCTTCTGGTCGACCGGAGCATTGCCCGGGTGTTCCTCCCGGCGTTCGAACGGTCGGCCCGGTCGAAGGAAGTCGAGCTCATCGGGTGCGACGAGACGCTCGATATCCTGCCCGACGCCCGTCGGGCGACCGAAGAGGACTGGAAAACCGAATACCTCGACAACCGTTTGGCGATTCGCGTGGTGAACGGCCTGGACGCGGCCGTGGATCACATCAACACGTACGGTTCCCACCATACCGACACGATCGTGACCGAGGACGAAGACGCGCGCGAGGCCTTCCTCCAGAGAGTGGACTCTGCCTCGGTGATGGCGAACGCGTCGACCCGGTTCGCGGATGGATATCGCTACGGTCTGGGAGCGGAGGTCGGTATCAGTACGCTCAAGACCCATGCGCGCGGGCCTGTCGGCCTGGAAGGCCTGACGATCTACAAGTACGTGCTGCGGGGCGAAGGGCAGGTCGTCGCCGATTACGTCGGGAAGGACGCAAGGAAGTTCCTGCACAAGAAACCCGGCGTCTGATCGGGAGCGGGGAGCTACATCCGGCCGAGCATGCTGATGCCGAGCAGCAGGCCCATCGCGATGACGAACAGCAGGGCGCCCAACCCGAGGATCTCGAGCACCAGGGGATCACGATCCGGTCCCAGGGCGAATCCGAATCCACTGCTCGTGGATTTCCCACCTTCGGCAGCCGCGTCGTGGTGCGCGCCCGCGTCCCCGCGATTGTGGGCGGCCATGCCGGCCAGCGTGACGATGATGAAGACCGGCACCATGAGTGCGGCCGACGTCGCGAGCGCTTGAAGAATCGCGTTCAATTGAGCCTCCCCGGGTTGGAACTCGAAACCCAATAATTACCACACCCGCCCAATCCTGACGAAACGTTCAGAGAAACTTCAGAGATTTCGTCCAGCCCGCCCTGTTACATTCGCTTGAGGAGAAACGACAGTAAATGAACTACTTGCGCTGGATCGTCGTCGCGATCTTTCTGGGTCCGCTGGCCGTTCCCAACGTCGTCCAGGCCCAGGGAACCGTGACCGGTCGCGTCATCGACCAGACGGAAGCGTTGATTCCCGGGGCGAGTGTCGAAATCCTCCCAGCGGGTGCGGCGGATCACATCGAGTCCCTCACCGAGGGGGACGGGAGCTATCGGATCGAAAACGTGCCCGCCGGGCCGGCCGAGATCACGTTCCGTCTGATCAATTTCAACACGGTTCGGCGGGCGATCGAGGTCCCTGATAACGGAACCGTCACCGTCGATGCCGTCATGTTCGTCTCCTCGAGCGCGTCGATCACGATCACCGCGCCCTTGACGTTCCGGAACCTGGCCGATTTGGAGAACCCGGCCGAGAACCTCGTCGGAGTGGCCGGCGCCGCGAGCGAGGGAGCGATCACGGCGGCCCA
>CAZTTI010000332.1:0-5607 GCA_964615925.1 uncultured Solibacteraceae bacterium | reverse complement strand
CGGCCCGCAACCTCGGGAACCAGTTCCGTCACCGTGGTGGGGGCGACGGTTCCTTCCGCGCGAACCCGCATCTGGACGCGCTCGAGGGTCGCGTTCATCGTTTCGACCAGGGGCACCGCGACCTCGGCTTCGCGGGTGGGCGGTGCGGGCCGGCTCTCGATCAACATGAACGTGACATAGCCGGCCCCACCCAGAACGAGGACCGGGATGACGATTCGCAAGAATAGCTTCATTCAACGTTCCCATTGATCCCGGAACCGTGTTCCGGGGACAAACCCATGGAATCCAGCGCGATCGGTGCTTCCCCCAGCAACTCAAGCGCGGTCGGCACATCGGAGGGATCGAATCCGCCACCGAGCGCCAGGTGCAGGTCGACGCGATTGTCCAGGCGGGCGCGACGGATCGCAACCAGTTGGCTTTCCGACTGATCGGCCGTCCGCTCGGACGACAGGACCGTGATGATGTCGGTCAATCCCAGACGGTAACGCTCTCCTGCGAGTTCCTCCGCCGCAACCGATTGCACGACGGCTTCCTCCAGAGCGGCCTCTTGGGCGGCCAGGATCGCGTCGGCCGCGAGCGCGGACTCGACCTCGCGATAAGCCGCGAGGACCCGGGCTTCGTAGAGGTTGAGGGCCTCGTCCACGACATTTCTGTCTCGCTCCACGGCGGCCTCGAGACGTCCGGCATTGAAGATCGGTTGAACCAGGTTCGCGACGAAGCTCCAGACGAACAGGTCGTTGTCCACCAGGCCGATCAGATCGTTGCTCGCGGTGCCGGTTCCGCCGGTCAGGTTGAAACGCGGACGCAGGTCGGCCTCCGACTGGGTGAGCCGCGCACCGGAGGCCACGACGTTGAGCTCCGCGGCGACGAGGTCTGGCCGACGGTACACCAGTTCGGACGGGAGGCCCGCCGGAACGCGATCCGCGAGTTCGGGCAGCCTCGCCGAAAGAGCGTATTCGCCGGACGGGTATCGCCCCATCAGCGCTTCGAGCTGCCGCGTGGCCCGCGCCCGCTGCTCGGACCGCTGTTCGAGAGTGGCCCGGGCGCGCGCCACTTCGGTGAGCGCGAGGCGGAGATCCAGCGACGGCCGCAGTCCGGCTTCGAACCGCACCTGGATCCGATCGGCGGAAAGCTCCAGGCTCTCGAGCGCCGCTCCGGCCAGCTCCCACTGACGTTCGGCTTCCACGGCCGCGAACCATGCCTTGGCCACCTGCCCGGTCAGGGACAGCCGCGCGGCCGCTAGGTCCGCGTAACCCAGCCGGACGTTGGTGATCGCCCCGAGCTCGGCGGCTTCCACCCGGCCCCAGAGGTCCGGTTCCCAGCTCGCGTTGAACCGGAGGCCGTAGTTCGTGGAGGTCGTTCGAAGGACCGAGCCTTCCTCGGCCCCCGGGATCGGGAAACCGATGAAGTTCTGACGCTGCTGGCTGCGGCTGAGCGTGGCCTCGACGGTCGGCAGATCCTGGGTCCCCGCGATCCGGGCTTCGAATTGCGCTGCTTCGATACGCTCGACCGCCGCGCGGAGATCGAAGCTGGCGTCGAGGGCTTCCGCGATGACGCGATCCAGCTCGGGGTCGCTGAAACCGGACCACCAAGCCGCGTCGGGAGGCGTCCGCGAATCGGCGTCCCCGGGCCACTGGTCGGGAACCGAGATCTGGCCGGGGATCGCAGCCTGGCGGACGTCGGTCCGGGGAGCGCAACCCGGCGTCAGCACACACGCCGCGATGATGACGAGCGATCTCATTGTGGTCATCGGTGAACCCAGGGAAAAGACACCGTTCAGTCGGAAGTCCGTCCTCGAACCGCCAACGGTTCGACCGAAACGTCGGCGACCGGCGCGCTGAGACCGGCCGACATGAACTGGACCAGCCGCCGGATCGTGACCTCGACGTCACGGGTATCGCAAAGGCCGGCACTCAGCTTCGGGATCAACTCCTGCTCGCGCAGCAGGAAAACCATCGCGCCCGTGGCCATGAACTTGCGCCAGACGCGAACATCGTCGGGGAGGTCCGGGAGCGCGCGCTTCATCAGCGCGTCGAACCGCCGGTCGACGTCGGCGAAGAGGTCCCCGAACACCAGTTCCATATAATCGGGTTCGGTCATCAGGCGCCCGGCGAGACACCGGGCGACCGGCCCACACCCGCTCTCCTGACCCATCCGGAACGCCGGGGCCACGATCGCGTAACAGATGTCCTCGACCTCGGGCGGTCGCACGGCCGCGGCCAGTTCGTCCAGGAGCTGGATCCGCATCTCCTTCAGCGGCCCGAACCGGCGGAGGAACACGGCCTTGACCAGTTCTTCCTTCGAGCCAAAGTGGTAGTGGATGGCCGCCGCGTTGACGTTGGCCTCCCCGATGATGCGACGGAGCGGAACGGCGCCGATACCGCACGATGCAAAGAGGTTCTCGGCCGCGTCCAGGATCTGTGCCTTCGTATCCCCCACCTGAACGAAGTTAGCAGGGCTGAAGCGCATGATTCAAGCGCGTGCTTGAATTTTTCGGGGGACTTTCGGGGGACTATTGATATCGCAGTGGTTAGCTTTCCATTACGGCTTCGCGGGCCTGGAACGTGTCGAGCGCGCGCTCGAATCGGTCCGACAACGAAGAACAGACGAGTTCGCAGAGGCGGTCGAGGCTCTCGTCGGCAATCGAGTAATAGACGAAGAGCCCTTCCTTACGGCGTCCGACGAGGCCTTCGCCGACCAGGACCGTCAGGTGGCGGCTGATGTTGGCCTGGCTCGTTCCGACGCGGCGGCAGATCTCCTGAACGCTCTGCTCCCCGCCGAACAGGGTCTGAATGATCCCGAGGCGGGTGGCATCCCCGAGAACGCGGAAACGCTGGGCGACCAGCGCGAGGGCCGCCGGGGACAGGCCGTCATGTTCCTTTGGATGTTCTTTCGGATGTGTCGTCATTGCCTTTTCAAGATACGCCGGCCCCAATAAATAATCAATTGATTATATACGTATTCAGCTATATAGTGGGCCTGGTCCAAGTCCAAACGATAAAAGGGAGTCTCCATGAGTTCGGTGCAAGTCACGAAATCAGAAGTTGCGGTGCAGGCATTTAAGGCCCCGCAAGGTTGCCTGGCGCACCTCGTCATCGATCCTTCGACCCGGGAAGCGATGGTCGTCGACCCGCGGCTCGACCAGGTCGACGAGATCTTCGGCGCGGCCGAGGCAACGAACGCGACGATCCGGTACGTGATGGACACGCACACGCACGCCGACCACCTTTCCGGCGTGCGGGACCTCGCCGAAATGACGGGCGCGGAGATCCTGGCGCACCCGAAAACCAAGGTAGCGGCGGCGCGGAAGCTCGAGGACGGCGGCACGTTTGCACTCGGCGAAAACCTGGTCCACGTCGTGCACTCCCCCGGACACACTCCGGATTCGCTTTCGCTCGTGGTGGACGGCCACCTGTTCACCGGCGACGCCCTCTTCGCGGGGAGCGCTGGACGGACCGACTTCATGGGAGGGAGCGCGCGGGAGCTCTTTCAGTCCTTCCGCCGGTTCGAGAGTCTCCCGGGGGAGACCGTCGTCCACCCGGGCCACGATTACGTGGGGATCCCGGAGACGACGCTCGCACGGGAACTCGATGAAAACGACCTGCTCAAGGAGAAAGACATCGACCGCCTCGCCGGCCGCCTGGACGTCAAAGGCCCCCTGCCGGCCCACATGAAGTCGATCCTGGCATTCAACATGCGCGGCGGAGCCGAAAGCCTCGTCTCCCCCATCGAACTCGACGCTCTTCGCCGCCGTCGGAACCGGGTCCAGGTGGTCGACGTCCGCAGCCCGAGCGAATTCGGTGCGCAGCACATCGACGGGGCCGTCAACATTCCTTTCAACGAACTCGAGAGCCGGTTCGACGAAATCGCGTCCGAAGTCGAAACCATCCTCCTCTGCCAGTCCGGCGTTCGATCCGAAGAAGCCGCCACGATGTTTTCGAGCCGCGGACGAAAGACGCGTCAACTCGATGGTGGCATGGCCGCGTGGGTCGGGGCCGGCCTGCCGACGACGGGACACGGAGGTGTATCGATCGAACGGCAGGTCCAGATGACGATCGGGGCGTCCGTACTGGCAGGAACGGCGCTCGGCGTCGGAGTGACGCCGTGGCTCTTGATCGTGCCCGCATTCATGGGCGCGGGCCTCCTGTATGCGGGGATCTCCGGAACGTGTGCGCTGGCCAGCGTCATTGCCCGCCTTCCCTGGAATCGCCGGAGCGCGGAAGAGACCGCCGCGTGCGCCGCGGGTGGGCCGGCAGCTTGCGCTCCCTCCGCCTCGGCCGGTTGCGCCGCCCCCGGGAAACCCCAATCGTAAATGCTCGCAGCCCTCTTCGGAGCCATCGTCGGAACGACCCTGGGTCTCTTCGGCGGGGGCGGCAGCACGCTGGCCATTCCCCTGCTCGCGTATGGAATCGGCCTCCCGGCCAGGGAGGCCGTGGCGACATCGCTTGTCACCGTCGGGCTGGCGGCATTTGCGGGTGCCGTGCGGCATTGGCGACGCGGATCGCTCGTTCCTGGCGTCGCGCTGACGTTTGGCCTGGTCGGCGCAGCGGGCGCGGCGGTCGGCGCCCAGTTGGCGCGCGCGCTTGCTCCCGCCGTTCAGATGACGCTGTTCGCCCTGGTCGTCATCATCGCGGCGCTCCTGATGATGCGGCCCGAAAATGCGGTCCCCGACCCACGGCCCCGCACGCCACGCTTCCCCATTCTGATTCTGGCGGCACTCGGGCCCGGACTCCTGACGGGCATGGTCGGAATCGGCGCGGGTTTCGCCGTCGTTCCA
The DNA here is from genome assembly GCA_964615925.1 of uncultured Solibacteraceae bacterium. Taxonomy (GTDB): domain Bacteria; phylum Acidobacteriota; class Terriglobia; order 20CM-2-55-15; family 20CM-2-55-15; genus JAJEDW01. Next base: position 830 of record CAZTTI010000332.1, on the reverse strand, counting down.
GCGCTGGTCTTCGCCGCCGGCATCCCGATCCATCGGGCGATCGGGACATCGCTCCTCGTCATTGCGTTCAACGCTGTGGGCGGGATCGCGAGCTACGTATCGTACGTGGAGATGGACCTCGCCGTCCTCGTTCCGTTCGCCGGTGGCGCCGTCGTCACCGTTCTCCTGGCGACGGCGTGGGGCGCGCGTATCGGAGAAGCCAGACTTCGCACGGCCTTCGCCTGGATGTTGATCCTGATCGGGGCCTTCACGATCGTCTGGGAGGCGCGGGGCGTCGTCAGATGGTAGCGCAGAGAACCGAATCGAATGGCGCCGTCATTCCGGCATGGAAAGCGTCTCGATCTTCGATTCCATGAGCTGACGCGTCGTCGGATCCGGGGCCAGGCGCAAGGCCTCCCGGTACGCCGCAATCGCTTCGGTCTTCTGCCCCTCGGCCTCGTACAACGGCCCGATGGCAAAACCCAACGAGAAAAACGCGAATCGAGGCGTGGCCGCGGCAAGCAGAATCTCGGTCGCGAGCCGGAGTTCCACGCGTGACGGGCTGTCCGCCAGCCGGCGCCGGGCGTCGTCGAACAGGACGGCGTAGTTCTCCGCCTCGCTCCGCCGCTCCGACTGGACGAGACCCATCATCCTTTGGAGATGGGCCGCCTCCTCGGGCGGATAGACAGGTTCGTCGAGGAACACCGGCCGGCGCTCGAGCTGCCCGATGTCGCGGACCACGGACTCGATCAGGCGGGCGTCTTCGGCCAGGTCCGCGTACCGGATCTGGGAGGGAACGTCGTCGGGCCCGTGATAGTCCTCATGGGTCGCGTTGGTGAAGAACACGAACG
>CAZTTI010000331.1:0-2632 GCA_964615925.1 uncultured Solibacteraceae bacterium | reverse complement strand
CCGCTACCCCCTCCACCACCGGGCCGGCCGCCGCGTTGAGCCGATGCCAGGCCCGAAGTCGCGAGCACCAACACGATCACTCCCCACAGGACAAATCCTCGACGTATTGCCACGGTTCACCTCCGTCGAATGGGCTTTCGTACTGAAACGGCTTCTTGGAACGAGTTGATTCAGGGGACTTCTACCACCCCCCGACGGCGTGGCACATCGCTCGAACGGACTAGCGGGGCCTTTTGGGGAACGGCCTTGAGTCTGTCAGAACGTCAGGCGCAACTGCGCCCGAAACTGACGGTTCCCGGTTTTGCCTGAGATGAATCCGAACGGGAGGCTGGAATTGATATCTACATTCGGGCTGTTGGGACTCGGGTGATTCAGAACATTGGTCGCGTCAACCCGAACGTACAGGCTGCGGCGGTCGTCGATCGAAAACTCCTTGCTGAGGCTGAGATCGAAGTCCCAGAACCCCGGACCCGAAACGGTGGTCTGTCCCAGTGTCCCCCTCCGCCCCGGTGATGCGTTTTGCAGCAGGATCCCGCCAGTGCGGGCATCGGCGATTGCCATGGCCGTGCAGGAATTCATCAGGCTGAAGCCCATCCGATCGACGTAGTCCAGCGGGCCGCCTTCCTGGCAAATCGGGTCGGGCACTTTTGTGAACCGGCCTTCGCCAAAATACGATCCGCCTACCTGACTGCCCGACGGCACTCCCCAAACCACATCCCCGCCCCGAACGTCCCAGGCACCAATGACGTCCGGCGTACCGTTGCCATGGAGTGAATCCAGCCCGCCAAGTGTGAGAGGCGTCCCGCTCCATGCATTGAAAATCCAGCCCAGCTGCCAGCCGCCGACGGCATGAGACAACAGACCACGGCTTTCGGAAAGCAGCGGCTGGCCCGGGCCAACAGGAAATGCAAGAACGCCATACATGCGGAAATCGTGACTCCGGTGGTTCGACGCCAGTCGCAGGTCGGCCCGGCGATTGAGCGGGTCGGTGTACGACCGGGTGGGAATCTCCATCGTTTTGGACCACGCGTACGTCGCCGTCACGGTCGTCCCGTTCCACGGGCGGAGGGCGAAGCGAAGCTGGAACGAATGGTAGCTCGACGAACCGCTGTTGGTCGCGTAAGTTGCCCCCCAGAACTGGGGATTGGCGGCAATGTAGTTCTCGGGAAAACAGCGAAGGGGAACGTCGGACAGTTCGTTCGATTCCCCGGTCACGTCCCCGATCGTTCGTGCACCTCCGGCCATCCGGTCACAACCGTTCCGCAAAATGCGATGCAATCCGGGAAACGGACTGGGGAGAAAACCCGATACGGAGGCTAATCCGGTTCGGTTGTCCGTACTGAGAAGCTCGGCAATCGCCGCGTAGTCTCCCCGGGCAAACTGGCGTGCGAACGGGAACCACGAACGCAAGTGTAGGGATCCCGTCTGTAGGACGCCATCCGAGTTCGTCGTCCCGACAGGGTCGTACCCTGGGCGGAAAAAAGGCTGGAGGTCGAGACCGACCAGCATTTGGTCGAGCAGCGGAGCATCCCCGCCGTTTCGCGTGATCTCCAGGGCTTCGAGCAATTCAGGATTCAGGAAGACGTCGGGCGTGTTCAGGTCGATCTCACCCAGAAGCTTCTTGCCTTGCGTTCCGACGTAGCGCACCTCAACCGTGGCACGAGGCGAAAGCTCGCGTTGGAGAGACAACGTGAAGTTCTGGACGTACGGCGTGCTCAGGTTCGGGTCTGCCGCCCGGGCGTTTCGGAGCAGACCGGTTACCGGAACGGTTCGCCCAGGATGGAGTTCGGGATCGACGGGAATCACCGCGTCGAGCGCGGAAAGATCGAGATAGTCGTTAAGTGTACGAACCAGCGCGTCGGAAAGGTTCGTTTGGGCTTGGAGCGTCATCCCAAGATCGGCGGACCCCAACGTCCGGAAATCGGTGCTCGATCGGTCGGAGCCCCCGTGTGTCAGTTGATACCCGCCCCGCACGACCCACTGATTAAAGGGCCGCCAAGAGAAGCCGGCCGCGGGCCCCCAGTTGTTGAGATCGCGCCGATACAGGCTCTCCGAAGGCCGGGACGTGCCGGGGCCCACGAACCGCGGCGTCGAGAGGAACGTGGGGTCGCAGTTCGAAACCGGCATGCCGGGGCCGTTGGAAACGCCGGACACGCACTCCAGCGCACCGTTCGGACCGTAACCGCTCAGGAAGACGTCCCCCGGAGTCAACCAGTAGCTGAACGGATCCTGGTCTTCCTTCCCCGTTCTCGATACGCCGAACAGTCCCAGCCCTTGCCCTTCCAACGCCACCGTCAGGCCGTTGTCGAGGCGCGGAACGCCGTAGTACTCCCAACGGAGACCCAGGTTCAGCGTCAACGAATTCGAAATCGCCCAGTCGTCTTTCAGAAAGAACGCGGCTTCGTTCTGGATCTCGGTCTGGTAGTCGTAGGCGCCGTACTCGTCGGAGTACCCGGACGCCTCGGTGGAGTAAAAGCTCTCCCAGCGGCCCGCTTCCACATCGCCGGCCTCGTCGACCCAGTAATACTGGCTCGCCCCGTCGACCGATCCCGCAAGGAGATACAGGAGTTCCCGCGCCGGGGATTCGTTGCTGGAATGGAGACCCGGCTGACCGGCCGATCCGAATCCCGTG
>CAZTTI010000330.1:0-3232 GCA_964615925.1 uncultured Solibacteraceae bacterium | reverse complement strand
CGGGAGAGATCCGGTTCGACGGCCACCACGTCGACCGAGTGTGCATCGAGACGATGAGCCGCGTGATGGAGAAGCGTGGTCCCGACGACGAGGGCGTGTTCCTCGACGGGCCCCGCGGCTTCGGCCACCGGCGCCTGAAGGTCATGGATCTGTCCGATCTGTCGGCGCAACCGATGGTCGCCGACGACCTCGGCGTGGGTATCGTCTTCAACGGCGCCGTGTACAACTATCCCGAACTTCGCGAGGAGCTCGAGAACGACGGCTACCGTTTCCGAAGCACGGGCGACACCGAGGTTGTCCTGAAGGCCTGGCACCGGTGGGGCCTGGACGCCGCTTCGCGGCTCGACGGAATGTTTGCGTTCGCGATCTGGGAACGGGCCTCCGGGCGGACGTTCCTCGTGCGCGACCGTCTCGGGATCAAGCCGCTCTATTACACGGCCGACCACCGTCGACTGCGTTTTGCGTCGGTGTTACCGGCGCTGGTGGCCGCCGGGGAGATTTCGCCCGACATCGATCCGCTTGCGCTCAACGCGTATCTCAGCTTTCACTCCGTCGTCCCGGCCCCGCGGACGATCCTGTCCGGCGTCCGGAAGCTCGAGCCGGGCCACATCCTGACGATCGAGGCCGACGGGCGGCGCCGGGCCGAGTCGTACTGGAGCCTCGCGTTTGAACCAGGCCCGGAGGACGGGGACCGGAGTTTCGAGGAATGGCGCGAGATGTTGCTCGAGCAATTGCGTGGCGCCGTGAAGCGTCGGCTCCTGGCCGCCGTCGACGTGGGTGTCCTCCTGTCCGGGGGCGTGGACTCGAGCCTGCTCGTCGGATTGATGGCCGAAGCCGGCGCGGGTCCGATCAACACGTATTCGGTCGGGTTCGAGAGCGTGGGCGGCATGGCCGGCGACGAGTTCCGCTATTCGGACATCATCGTCGACCACTTCAGCACGCACCACCACAAGATCCCCGTGGCGTCGGATGAACTCCTGTCGCGGCTTCCCGAAGCCATCCACGCCATGGCCGAACCCATGGTCAGCCACGACTGCATCGGGTTCTTCATGCTCTCCCACGAGGTCTCCCGGACGTGCAAGGCCGTCCAGAGCGGGCAGGGGGCCGACGAGGTCTTCGGCGGATATCACTGGTATCCGCCGATGCGGAAGGCCACCGACCCGTTCCGCGCGTACCAGCGCGCGTTCTTCGACCGGGATTTCGCCGAATACACCCGCACCGTTTCCGAATCCATGGCCGGGGAGGACTTCGCGTCGGCTTTCGTCCGGAAGCACTTCGATGCGCCGGGCGCGGACGACCCCATCGACAAGGCGTTACGCCTGGACACGACAGTGATGCTCGTCGACGATCCGGTGAAACGCGTCGACAACATGACGATGGCCTGGGGTCTCGAGGCGCGCGTTCCGTTCCTCGATCATCATCTGGTCGAATTCGCTGCCCGAATTCCGGCCGACTACAAGGTGGCGGGCGAAGGGAAATACATCCTCAAGGAAGCCGCGCGGCCGGTGATCCCCGCCGCGGTGATCGACCGCCCGAAAGGGTACTTTCCCGTTCCCGCCCTGACGTTCCTCCGCGGGCGTGTGCTCGAGTTCGTCCGCGACGCGCTCGCAAGCAGCCGGGCCCGGTCCCGCGGCTTGTTCAACCCGGCGTACGTCGAGGAATTGCTGGCCGCCCCGGAGGAACACATCACGCCGCTCAAGGGGTCGAAGCTCTGGCAACTGGGGCTGCTCGAGCTCTGGTTCGACGCGCAAGGAGTCTGACATGTCCGGATCCAGGTCGAGGGACGCGGCCCGTTACGAGGAGGTTCCACCGTCGCTCCGGTCGATCCATAGCGGGCCGGACCTGGCCGGAACCTCCATGAGAAACTGCGCAGCCATCGATTGCGGCTGGGGCCGCGTGATCATGGCTCACACCTATCCGGATCCGAAGGAACTGGTCGCAGTCCTCTTGAGCGAGTCGCGCGGCCGCCGCGACATCGCAATGTACGTGGCGGACCCTCAAGTGGTCCTTTCGATGGCACCGCAGAACCTGTTCCTCGACCCGTCCGACACGTTCCGCATCGACCTGGACCGGCCGCAGGGAAAGCCGGCCGGATGCGCCGATCTCGTCGTCCGCCGCGTCCGGTCCCGCCGCGAGGCCGAGGTCCTCAACGACCTGTATCTGAAGCGCGACATGGTTCCCACGAATCCCGCCTTCGTCTGGGAGAACCGCGATTCCGACGACGTCATTTTCCTCGTGGCCGAGGATACGTCGAACGGCGGCATCATCGGCACCGTCACCGGAATCGATCACGTGCGTGCGTTCAACGATCCGTACCAGGGATCGAGCTTGTGGTGTCTTTCCGTCGATCCGCAGGCGTCGCGACCCCGGATCGGGGAGCTGCTGGTCCGGTCGCTGGCCGACCGCTTTCTCGATGCCGGGTGCCTCCACATGGACCTCTCCGTTCTCCACGACAACAAACAGGCCAAGGCCCTGTACGCGAAGCTGGGATTCCGCCCGCTCTACACGTTCGCGATCAAGAACAAGAACGCGTTCAACGAACCCCTCTTCATGGGGCCGGAGCTCGAGGAAGACCTGAACCCCTACGCGAGGCTCCTGGTCGACGAAGCGCGGGCGCGCGGGATCGCCGTCGAGGTGCTCGACAGCGACGAAGGTTACTTCCGGCTGACGATGGGGGCGAAAACCGTCACCTGCCGCGAGTCGCTGACCGACCTCACCTCGGCCGTCGCCATGAGCCGCTGCACCGACAAGAGCGTCACGCATCGCTGGCTGAAGAAGGGAGGGCTCCAAGTCCCATCGTTCCGTATGGCGGGCCGCAGGGACGGCGACGTGGCGTTTCTCGAGAAGTGCGGGCGGATCGTGGTGAAACCCGCCATCGGCGAACAGGGGCAGGGCGTCAGCGTGGGCGTCTCGACCGAGGCCGAACTGGAGACGGCGATCGAGACCGCTCGCTTGTACTCTCACCGCGTTCTGCTCGAGTCGTTTCACGCCGGACAGGATCTGCGGATCGTCGTGATCGGGTATCAGGTCGTCGCGGCGGCGATTCGAAAACCTGCCGGGGTCGTCGGCGACGGTGTCTCCGACGTGCGGACGTTGATCGAGAAACAAAGCCGGCGGAGGATGGCGGCCACCGGCGGCGAGAGCCGGATTCCCCTCGACGCGGAAACCGAAAAATGCGTCGCCGGGTTGGGAATGGACTTCGGGACCGTCCTGCCGGCGGGCCAGGCGGTCG